>NZ_JBEZZB010000045.1:0-63583 GCF_040638955.1 Actinoplanes sp. NPDC024001 | reverse complement strand
CGCGGGGGGCCCCCAACCCCCCCCGCCCCCGCGTTCGATAATTGGCGCACCCTCGACGTCAGCGTCAAAGGGCGCAATGCCGCCGAGCGACAGCGAAGGCCAGCAAGCCCAGCTCAATAACGGAATTTGTGCTGGGCGCTGCGGCGATTCACCTGGGCCGGTTGTTCGTTCAGGTCCAGGTACGGCGCCCGCTCGAACGGATCGTGCCGGTCGGTGATGTCGCGCATGGTCACCACGAGTCCCTGGACGAGACGGTCCGCCCGCAGATCCCGGTACGTCATCTCCACCAGCACCTGCGTGTCGTCCGGCCGCTGCAGCGCGCAGTGCACCGTCCCGTCGCCCTCGGAGCTGAGCGCCCGCCGTACCCGGGCTCGGTCGTCCGGATGGACCAGCTCGTCGAGTGCGGTGAGCGGCGGCAGCTCGCCGCCGCCCAGCAGGCGCCGCAGCGCCGGGCTGACATAGCGGACCCGGTGGTCGGAGTCGATGACCGCCATGCTCTCGGCCGTGTTCGGAATGACCGTGCGCAGGTAGTTGTCGCTGTCCCGGCGGCCCATCGCCTCGACCAGCGTGATCCGGTCCAGCGCCAGGGCGGCCTCGCCGGCCAGCACTTCCAGGGCGTCGCGCCCGGCGACCAGGGCGCTCTTGCGGCCGGTCAGGATCAGGGCGCCGCCGCTGGGCCGGGCCACGGCGAGGGGTTCCAGCCGGAACGGGCAGATCAGGGTGCGCTCGTCCGCCCCGGCGGCGGGCGCCCACCAGCTGCGGGACTCCGATCCGGGTGGGGCCGGCGGCAGGTTCTCCCGGGCCAGCCGGCCGTCGTCGGTGGCCAGCACCACGCGGCTGACCGTGCCCGGCGGGAGGAGACGTTCGACCGCCGCGCGGACCGCCGCGTCGACGGCGGGCTGGTCGGCGGCGGAGACCAGGGCGGTGTTGGCGGTCCGCAGGCCGTGCTCCCGGGTCAGGGACTGGCTGTGCTGGTGGATCGCGTCGGCCAGCCGGGTGATGGTGAGCAGCAGCGTGACCGCGGTGGTGACGGCGATGACCACTCCGTCGCGGATCGTCCCGGAGAGCGCCTCGATCAGCAGCACCAGCGGCGGGGTGGCGGCGGAGGCGGCGAGCAGCACACTCCAGCGGAACCGCCACGGGCGGGGTTCCGGCGGGCGGGGCTCGGTGAGCCGGACCATCGACGGGTGCAGGGCGGACAGACCCCAGCACAGGTAGAGCACCACGTAGGCCGACTCGGTGAGCGGACCGGGCGCGAGCGGATAGGCGATGTCGCCGGCCAGCAGGCCGATCGCCCCGGTGAGCAGCAGCAGGGCCGCGACGTTGCGCCGGTCGGCGGCGACCAGGCGGGTGGCGACGCCGAGCAGCAGCAGGTCACCGATGACGTCGGCGGCGTTGACCGCGCCGAGCTGCCCGCCGGACCCGATCACGAAGACCCAGATGACCAGCAGGGTCGAGCAGGCGAACGCGAGCAGGTCGATCAGGCGGGCCCGGTCGACGAGCAGGGCGCCGCCACGGGTGAACTGCAGCAGGCTCAGCGCGACCAGGCCGAACATCACGAGGTAGCCGGCGTCGGCGACGTCCCTCCACCCCAGGCCGTAGAAGACGTCACCGGTCGCCAGCGCGGCGATCGCCGCGGCGAGCAGCAACCATGGTGCTTTCCGGTCGGGGCGGTGCCGGTGGACGCCGGCCAGGAGGGCGGCGACACTGCCCGCTCCCAGCAGGATCCATGGGATCGCCATCAGCACGCTCTACTTAGTACCAGGGCGGTTGCACAGTGTCCATGTCGACTTATACGCAGCGCGACCTGGCTATCCCACTGTGAAACATTACGGGCAGTCACCGAAAGTTGCGGCCGCGAGCTAACTGAAGACCTCCGCGACCACCTGGGCCGTGTTGCCTGCGCTGCCGTCCGTGACCGGCTGCCATTTTCCGACCGGCGCGTGCCATTCAAGATCGCCGAAACGTACCCGTTCGAGGCCGGTCGCGGAGGCGTGCGAGACCAGCCAGTGCGCGTACCGCCAGCCGGTGTTGACGTTCGACACGTCGACGGTGAGGCCGGCCGCCCGGGCCGCCGCCGTGCTCGGCAGCTTCTTGCCCCAGTCCAGCTTGAGGCTGGCCAGCAGGGCGGTGGCCGCCTCCGCGCCGCGGACCGCGGGGGTGCCGCTGACCGTGCACTCCACCGCGCCGGTGGCCCGGCCGGTCAGCGCGGCGGCGAGCACCCGGGACTCGTCGGCCCACTTCTCATACGCCTCCGGGTAGGCCGAGCGCTGCACGGTCTGCGCGGCGTCGGTGACCCGCATCTCCTGCCAGCCCTTCACCTTCTTCAGGGCGGAGTAGAACTTGCCGGCCGCGTACCTCGGGTCCTTGATCTGCTCGACCGTGCCCCAGCCCTGGCTGGGGCGCTGCTGGAAGAGGCCGACCGAGTCGCGGTCGCCGTTGTCCAGGTTTTCCAGCTTGGACTCCTGGAAGGCGGTGGCGAGCGCGACGACCACGGCCTGCTCGGGCATGCCGCGCCGGACGCCGACCGCGGCGATCGTCGCCGCGTTGGCCATCTGCACCGTGTCGAGAGTCACCTCGCCGTCGGCGCTGACCGTGCACTCGGGGCCGAGCCTCGGCAACGTGAGGTTGCCGGCCAGATTGTTCACCACCACGACCACGCCGAGCACTCCGACGAGGGCGAGCAGGGCGATGACACCCACCAGCGGTTTGGCTCGCACCCCCACCTCCTCTGTCGTCGGACGCCAAGCCTAGACAACGAGCGCTCACCGTCAGGCGTCACTGGCTCCAGGACACCCAACGGTGTCGATCACGGCGAATCCGGTGCGGGGATCCAGTTCGGGTCGCGCTTCTCCCGGACGGCGGCGACGCCCTCCCGGCCTTCGGCCGATTTGAAGTACCCGGCGGAACGCTCGGCGAGATCGGCCAGCTCGGCACGGATCGGTTCTTTACGCGTACGCCGAAGGAGCTGTTTGGTGCCGGCAAGCGCGAGTGGGCCGCCGCGAGTGAGGGAGGCGCAGTAGCTTGCCACCGTGTCGTCCAGGGCGTCCGCCGCGACAGCGGCCGTGACCAGGCCGATCTCGGCCGCGCGGCGACCGTCGAAGACGTCGCCGGTCAGGTAGAGCTCGGTCGCCGCCCGTGGCGACAGCCGCGGCAGGACCGTGGAGCTGATCACCGCCGGGATCACGCCGAGCCGGACCTCGGTGAACGCGAACGTCGCGTCGTGGGTGCAGACCGCGATGTCGGCCGCGCCGATCAGGCCGAGTCCGCCGGCCCGGGCCGGTCCGGCGATGCGCGCGACCACCGGCTTGGGGAATTCCCAGAGCGCGGCGAGCACGTCGGCGAGCATCTCGGCGGGCAGTTTGTCGCCGGGGCGCGCCGCCGCGGTCTCCTTGAGATCGACCCCGGAGCAGAACACCGGGCCGGTGTGGGTGAGGACGACCACCCGGCACGCCGGATCGGCGGCGGCCGCGGCCAGGTCGTCGAGCATGCCGCGCAACACCGCGGTGGAGAGCGCGTTGCGGCTGGCAGGGTTGTCCAGAGTCAGGGTGCGGACCGGATCCATGTCCGGAACCTTAACTACGCTTGACGGATGGCCGGCGCACTCCCCGATGGCGAACCCGTACCCTCCGACGGTTCGCTCCCCGACGAAGCCACCCGACAGGTGGGCAAGAACGGCTTCGCGGTCTATGTCCATGTTCCCTTCTGCGCCAGCCGGTGCGGCTACTGCGACTTCAACACCTACACCGCCGGTGAGCTGGGCGGCGGCGCGAGCCGCGAGGAGTACGCGGACGCCGTCCTCAGCGAACTGGCCCTGGCCGCGCGCGTGATCGAGCCCGGGGCGGTGGACACCGTGTTCGTCGGCGGCGGCACGCCCACCCTGCTCGACGCGGACGACCTGGCCCGGATCCTGGACGGCATCGACCGGACCTGGGGGCTGGCGCCGGGCGCGGAGGTGACCACCGAAGCCAACCCGGAATCCGTTGACAAGAAGTATCTATCGAGGTTGATCGGAGCGGGATTCACCCGGGTCTCGCTCGGCATGCAGTCGGCTGCGGAGAACGTGCTCCGCGTCCTGGACCGCAAGCACACCGCGGGCCGGGCCCCGCAGGCGGCGATGGAGGCCCGGGAGGCCGGCTTCGAGCACGTGAACCTCGACCTGATCTACGGGACGCCGGGGGAGACCGCGGACGACTTCGCCAAATCCCTGGCGGCCGTGGTCGAGGCGGGAGTGGACCATGTCAGTGCCTATGCGCTGATCGTCGAGGACGGCACCCGGATGGCGGCCCGGATGCGGCGGGGTGAGCTGCCGTACCCCTCCGACGACGTCGCCGCCGACCGTTACCTGGCCGCCGAGGAGGCGCTGACCGCCGCCGGCTTCGACTGGTACGAAGTTTCCAATTGGGCGAAAAAGGGCGGTAAATGTCGGCATAACGAGCTTTACTGGACGGGCGCCGACTGGTGGGGCCTGGGTCCGGGCGCGCACAGCCACGTCGGCGGGGTGCGCTGGTGGAACGTCAAACACCCGGCGGCGTACGCGAAACGCCTGGCCGCCGGCGAATCCCCGGGTCACGGCCGGGAGGTGCTGACCGACGAGAACCGGCACATGGAGGACGTCATGCTCCGGGTCCGCCTGCGCGAGGGCATCCCGCTCGACCGGGTCGACCGGGCGGGCGCCGCGCAGGCGTTCGCGGACGGGCTGCTCGAACCGGAGGCCTACCGGGCCGGCCGGCTCGTGCTGACCCTGCGGGGCCGGTTGCTGGCCGACGCGGTCATCCGGGATGTCCTCACTTGATGAACTCCACCGTCCGGAATGTCGTCACTTGATGAAGCCCGCCGTCATCGGGTATCGGAACGGCTCGCCGTTCATGGCCCGGACGGCGGCGACGACCGGGACGATCCAGGCGATCAGCCAGGCCACGCCGACGACCAGCCAGCCGATCAGGATGCAGACCGCGGCGTAACCGGCCAGCGTGACGATCGCCCACAGGATCTGGAAGTTCAGCGCCTGCACGGCCTCGGCGCGCACCGCCGGCGACCGGTCGCCGCGTGCCAGAAAGGTGACCAGCGGAGCGATCCAGCCGGCTGTGCCGCTGCTCACGAAGGCGCCGAGTGCTGCCAGGACATGGGTCATCACGATCCAGTTGCGGTCCTGCGTTTCGTTCATGGCGGACAGGCTAAGGCTGATGATCGTCCTTTCGATCATCGCGCTGCCGCCCGGGGCGACGTAGACTGGCACTCTATCCGCGGGAGTGCCAACAGGGGGAGGGGTCATATGAGTCTGGATGACCGCAAGCTCGAGGTGCTTCGGGCGATCGTCGAGGACTACGTCGAGACCCAGGAGCCGGTCGGCAGCAAGGCGCTGGTCGAGCGGCACCAGCTCGGCGTCTCCCCGGCCACCGTCCGCAACGACATGGCCGTGCTGGAGGAGGAGGGCTACATCCGGCAGCCGCACACCAGCGCCGGCCGGGTGCCCACCGACGCCGGTTACCGGCTCTTCGTCGACCGCCTCACCCGGATCAAGCCGCTCAGCCCGGCCGAGCGCCGCGCCATCGAGCGCTTCATGGTCGGCGTGGTCGACCTCGACGACGTGGTGCACCGCACCGTCCGGCTGCTCGCCCAGCTGACCCGCCAGGTCGCCGTCGTGCAATATCCGAGCCTGGCCCGCTCGTCGGTCCGCCACCTCGAGCTCGTGCCGATCTCCACCACCCGGCTCATGCTGGTGATGATCACCGACACCGGCCGGGTCGAGCAGCGCCTGGTGGAGATGCCCGGCCCGCTCCCGCCCGACGACGTGTGGGAGCTGCGGCGCCGGGTCAACGAGAAACTCGCCGGTGAGAAACTCGCCGACACCCCGCCCCTGGTGCAGAAACTCGTCGACGAGTGCGCCCCGGAGCGCCGCGGTGACATGGCCTGTCTCGCGTCGGTGCTCCTCGAAACCCTCGTCGAGCGCAGTGAGGAGCGCCTCGCGCTGGCGGGTACCGCCAACTTGACACGCGGCGGTGTGCTGGACTTCCAGGGCACGCTGCGCCCCGTCCTCGAAGCCCTCGAGGAAGAGGTCATCCTGCTCAAGCTCATCGGCGACCTCGAGCCCAGCACCACCCGGGTCCGGATCGGCGACGAGAACGAGATCGACAACCTGCGGTCGGCGTCCGTGGTGAGCAGCGGTTACGGACCGGGTGCGACGATCGTTGGTGGGCTCGGTGTCTTGGGCCCCACCCGCATGGATTACCCGGGCACCATCGCTACTGTTCGTGCAGTGGCACGCTACGTTGGCGACCTGTTGGCACAGAATTGACGGATTCGCGCAGACATTGAGGACTCCAAACCCCGTGGCCAAGGACTACTACGGAATTCTCGGCGTGAGCCGGGAAGCCACCGACGACGAGATCAAGCGCGCCTACCGCAAACTGGCTCGGCAGTACCACCCGGACATCAACCCGGACCCCGAGGCGCACGAGAAGTTCAAAGAGATCAACGCGGCGTACGAGGTCCTCTCCGACGACCAGAAGCGGCAGATCGTCGACCTCGGCGGTGACCCGCTCGCGCCCGGCGGCGGCGCACCGGGCGGCCCCGGCGGCGCCGGCCCGTTCGTCGGTTTCCAGGACATCATGGACGCGTTCTTCGGCACCGCGGCCGGCGGCGGCTCGCGGGGCCCGCGCCCGCGCACCCGGCCCGGCGCCGACGCCATCCTGCGCCTGGAACTCGACCTGGTGGAGACCGCCTTCGGCGTCGAGGCGCCGATCACCGTCGACACCGCGGTCCTGTGCACCCAGTGTTCCGGCGCCGGCACCGCGCCCGGCACCCACCTGGCCACCTGCGAGGTCTGCGCGGGCCGCGGTGAGGTCCAGTCGGTGCAGCGCACCTTCCTCGGCCAGGTCGTCTCGTCCCGCCCCTGCGCCAACTGCCAGGGTCACGGCACGGTCATCCCGAGCCACTGCCCGACCTGCGCCGGCGACGGCCGCATCCGCACCCGCCGGTCGCTCACCGTCAAGATCCCGGCCGGTGTCGAGGACGGCATGCGCATCCGCCTGGCCCAGCAGGGCGAGGTCGGCCCCGGCGGCGGCACCGCCGGCGACCTCTACGTGGAGATCCACGAGCGCCCGCACGACGTCTACTCGCGCAAGGGCGACGACCTGCACTGCCGGGTCACCCTGCCGATGACCGCGGCCGCGCTCGGCACCCGGATGACCATCAAGACCCTCGACGGCGAGGAGAACATCGAGGTCAAGCCCGGCACGCAGCCGGCCAGCACGCTGCGCATCCGCGGCAAGGGCGTGCCGCACCTGCGCGGCCAGGGCCGCGGCGAGCTCTTCGTGCACCTCGACGTCAAGACGCCGACCAAGCTCACCGCCGACCAGGAGCGCATGCTGCGCGAGTTCGCCAAGACGCGCGGCGAGGACGTGGCCGAGCTGAGCAAGCAGGGCGGCTTCTTCAGCCGCATGCGGGACGCCTTCAACGGCCACTGAAAGATCAAGATCTCGATGTCGTAGCTGGGTGGGTGGTCCAGGCCGTCGCTCCCGCCGAGGGCCGGGCGCGGGCGGCCAGTCGCCTGGCGGCTCCTGATCGGCCACCCACACCCGGCGACGTGGGTGCCTGGTTGCGCTCACCCCTCTTCGTCGCGCCCCGTCCGGGCCGCGGCGCAGAGGCATGGGGCGATCAGGCGGACGACGTGCCGCGCGGGTCGCAACCCGCTGAGCCACGTGCCGCGCCCGTCGCGACCCGCTGAGCTGCGTGCCGTGCTGCTTGCGGCCGCTGGGCTGCGTGCCGTGCGCGTCGCGGCCGATGGGCCGAAGGTTGGGAGGCGTGTGGGGCGGTCCGGGAGGGCGGCTCTAGGGGGTGGCGGAGCGAGGGTGGCCGAATTGGGGCGGCCCGGAGAGCCTGCGACCGCCGTCCGCCCGGTAGCGTGCGAGGGTGTCCGCACCGCTGTTCCTGGTCGAGAACCTGCCCGCCGGATCTTCGTACACGCTGGAGGGGCCGGAGGGGCATCACGCCGCCACCGTGCAGCGGCTGCGCGTGGGTGAGGCGCTGATCCTCGCCGACGGGCGCGGCGGGACCGCCCGGGCCGAGGTGACCGCGGTCGGCCGGGGCAGCGTCGACATCATGATGCTGAGCTGGGCCGAGGAGCCCGCCCCCGACCCGCGGCTGGTCGTGGTCCAGGGCATCGCCAAGGGCGACCGGGGCGAGCTCGCCGTGCAGGCGATGACCGAGACCGGCGTCGACGAGATCCTGCCGTGGGCGGCGTCCCGTTCGGTGGCGCAGTGGCGGGGAGACCGCGGTTTCAAGGCGCGCGACAAGTGGGCGGCCACCGCGCGGGAGGCGGCCAAGCAGGCCCGCCGGGCCTGGGTGCCGACGGTGGCCGGCGACCCGGACTGCTCGACGAAGCAGGTCGCCACCCGGCTGGCCGATGCGGCGGCCGCGTTCGTGCTGCATGAGGAAGCGGCCGAGCGGCTCACCGCGGTGCCGCTCCCGGAATCCGGCGAGATCGTGCTGATCGTCGGCCCCGAGGGTGGCATCAGCGACGCTGAGCTGGAAGCCTTCCGCGCAGCCGGCGCCGTGCCGGTGCGGCTGGGCGGAGCTGTCCTGCGCACCTCTACCGCGGGAGTGGCCGCTCTGGCCGTGCTCTCCACCCGCCTCGGCCGCTGGTAGACGGTCTGGCGGGAGGCGGGAGGCGGGACGTGGCCGGGCCGCTGGTAGACGGTTTGGCTGAGAGGCGGGGCGTGGCCGGGCCGCTGGTAGGTGGGTCTGGCCGGCTTCGTGCGTCCGCATGGGTCGAGGTAGGCGCTCCGGGCGTGAGCGATGCTCACGCCCGGAGCAGCGGTCAGCCGACGGTGATCGTGGCGGTGAGCCGCGGGTCGTCGAGCGCGTGCGCGGCGATCACCGTGTACGAGCCGGCCACCCTCTGCCAGCCGCCGTCCCACACCTGGAACGCGCGCTCCGGCAGCGGCACCCGCACCGTCACCGTCTCGCCCGGCGCCGCCTGCACGTTCGCGAAGCCGGCCAGCCAGCGCTCCGGCCGCGGCAGCGGGTTGCCGTCGCCGGCCAGGTAGATCTGCACGACCTCACGACCGGTGCGCTCGCCGGTGTTCGTGAGCGTCACCACCGCTTCCGTCCCGGTGACGGCCAGTTCGCCGTACGCCCAGGTGGTGTAACCGAGACCGTGACCGAAAGCGAACAGCGGCGTGGCAGCCGAGCGCAACCAGCCGCGATAGCCGGTGAAGATGTCTTCGTCGTAACCGAGAGTGCCGCCCGAAGGGCGCACCTCGAGGACCGGGCAGTCCTGCTCCCGGCGCGGCCAGGTGGTGGGCAGCCGGCCGCCCGGCTCGGCGACGCCGAGCAGCACGTCGGCGAGCGCGGCGCCGGCCTCCTGGCCGGGGAACCAGGTGAGCAGCACCGCCGCGGCCTCCTCCGACCAGGGCAGCAGCACCGGCGAGCCGGCGTTGACCACCACGACGGTACGCGAGTTAGCCGCCGCCACCCGGCTCACCAGCTCGTCCTGACGTCCCGGCAGGGCCAGCGAGATCCGGTCGAAACCTTCCGATTCGACCTGTTCGGTGGTGCCGACCACGACCACCGCGACGTCCGAGCGGGCGGCCAGCTCGACCGCCTCGGCGATCAGTCCCTCCTCGTCCGGACCGGGCGCGCGGTGACCGAGCGTGGTGGAGACCGAGTGCGCCATGCCCGGTTCGAAGCTCTGCCGCAGCAGCACCGGGACCGGTACGCCGGCGGTGAGCGTGACCGGGAAGCGCTGCTCCTTGGGGTGCAGCAGCAGGTCGGCGCGGCCGGTGCCGGGCGGGTGCAGCGAGCCCTGGTAGACCTGCTCGCCGCCGACGATCAGCTCGAACGCGCCGAATCCGGAGATCGCGAGGACGTGCTCGCCGGACACCGCCGGGGTGATCTCGGTGCGCAGTTCGAGGCTGGTGACGTGCGCGACGTCGAGGCCGCCGGGCAGGTCGCCGATCCAGCGGACGGTCGCGGTCTCCACGCCGAACTCGTGGTCGGAGATGCGGAAGGTGAACGGCGCCCAGTCCGGGCCCTGCGCGGGGGGCAGGAACGGGCGCGGGTCGGCACCGATGGCGTACGCCACGTCCACGCCCGGCAGCGCCCGGCGCAGGCCGTCCAGCGGCGAGATGACGTGCTGCGGGGTGACCTGCGCGCTGCCGCCGCCGAGCACCCGGGCGTCGGTGGCGAGCGCGCCGATCACCGCGACCCGGCTGAGGCCCTCCGCGGCCAGCGGCAGCGTCGCGTTCTCGTTGCGGGCCAGCACGAACGAGCGAACCGCGACCTCGTGCGCCACCGCCGGGCCGTCCTCGTCCAGCGGAACGTCCGGGGTGGGGAAGCCGTCCAGCGCTCCGGTGCGGGCGGCCAGCCGCAGCACCCGGCGGACCTTGTCGTCGATCAGCTCCTCGGCCACCTTGCCGGCCCGGACCGCTTCGACCAGTTTCGGCCCCCACGGGTTGTCCATCGCCGGCATCGCGATGTCCAGGCCACCGAGCGCCGCGGCGACGGTGTCCTGGGCGGCCCGCCAGTCCGACACGACCGCACCGTCGAAGCCCCACTCCCGTTTGAGGATCTCGTCCTGGATCCGCCCGTTCGAGGCCATCGGGTCGCCGTTGACGCCGTTGTAGGCGCTCATCACGCCCCACCCACCGGCCTTGGTCACCCGTTCGAACGGCGCCAGGTACAGCTCGCGCAGCGCCCGTTCCGGGATGCGGACGTCCACGGTCATCCGGTCGGTCTCGAAGTCGTTGCCCACTAGGTGCTTCACCGTGGTGCCCACGCCGTGCGCCTGGACGCCGGCCACGAACCCGACCGCGATCTCGCCGGTGAGCAGCGGGTCCTCGGAGTAGCACTCGAAGTGCCGGCCGCCGAGCGGCGTGCGGTGCAGGTTCACCGTCGGCCCGAGCAGCACGTGCACGCCCTTGCGCCGGGACTCCTGCCCGAGCAGCCGGCCGGCCCGTTCGGCCAGCGCCACGTCCCAGCCGGCGGCCAGGGCGGTCGGGCTGGGCAGCGCCACGGACGGGTCGTCGGGGGTGTAGCCGGTGCCGCGGACGCCGACCGGGCCGTCCGACATCACCAGGGAACGCAGGCCGATCCGCGGGATCGCCGGCAGGGACCAGAAGTCCTGTCCGGTCAGCAGGGACACCTTCTCCTCGAGGGTCAATTCCTTGAGAAGATGGTCGATTTCGGTCATGAGAGCGCTCCCAAACTTGGCTCGGTGGATCCGCCGTCCATTCAACAGCCAGCCCCTAAGATCCGACAGGTGGAAAACTCCTGCCTCTTCTGCCGCATCGTGGCCGGCGAGATCCCCGCCACCGTCGTGCACCGGACCGAGACCACCCTCGCCTTCCGCGACATCGACCCGAAGGCGCCGACCCACGTCCTGGTGATCCCCACCGCCCACCACGCTGACGTGGTCGCTCTCGCCGCCGACCGGTCCGCCGCCGCCGACGTGCTGGCCGCCGCGGCCGCCGTCGCGGAGCAGGAGGGCCTGGGTGACGGCTTCCGGGTGATCTTCAACACCGGTCCGCATTCCGGGCAGGAGGTCTTCCACGTCCACGCGCACGTGCTCGGTGGCGAGCCGCTCGGCCCGATGCTGGCGACCAGGTGAGCGCAACCGCCCGGTACGAGCGAGCCGCCCGCAAGGCCCAGGCCGACGGCCGCATCCCCGCTCTCTCGGTCGCCCTGCACCGCGCTGACCGCGAGCCCTGGGTCTTCACCGTCGGCGAGTCCGGCGACCCGTCCCGGGAGCTCCACCCCGGCAGCCGGTTCCGGATCGGGTCGGTCACCAAGACGTTCACCGCGGTCCTGGTCATGCAGGCCCGTGACGAGGGGCTGCTCGACCTGGACGCGCCGGTCGGGGACTACCTCGACGTGCCCGCGCACGGCGACGCCACCATCCGCCGGCTCCTCTCGCACACCGCCGGCTACCAGCGCGAGCCGTACGGCGACGTCTGGGACACCCTGATCACCCCGGACGCGGCCCGGATGATCGCCGAGCTGGACCGGGCCGAGCGGGTCCTGCCCAACGCCCGCCGCTTCCACTACTCCAACCTGGGTCTGGCCGTCCTCGGCCAGCTCGTCGCGAAACTCCGCGGCGGCACCTGGGCGGAGATCCTCACCGAGCGGATCCTGCACCCGCTCGGTCTCGCCGCCACCACCGTCGACGCGCCGCCCGAGGCGGTCGTCGGTTACCTGGTCGACGCCTACTCCGACGCGGCCCGCCCGGAGCCGCCGGTCGACCTGGGCGGGGTCGCGCCGGCCGCGCAGCTCTGGAGCACCGCCGCCGACATGGCGAAGTGGGCCGCCTTCCTGGCCGACCCGGGCCGTGTCGACCCGGCCGGCCGGGTGCTCGCCGCCGCCACCCTCGACGAGATGCGCTGGCCGCTCACCACCACCGACGAGGCGCTCTGGGGCGCCGGCTTCGGCCTCGGCCTGATCCTGGCTCCCGAACCGAGGCGGGTGGTGCACGTCGGCCACGACGGCGCCATGCCCGGCTTCCTGGCCGGGGTCTACGGCCGGCGTGGCGGCGAGGGCAACCCGGGTGCGCTCGGCTGCGCGGTGCTCGGCTCCTCCGGCACCGCGGGGCAGACCAACGAGCTGGTCCACGAGCTGCTGCGACTCGCCGTGGAGCTGGATCCGGCCGACATCACGCCGTGGCGTCCGGCGCCGCCCGCGCCGGTGGCCTACCGGTCGGTGCTCGGCCGCTGGTGGAGCGAGGGCACCGAGTTCGTCTTCGCCTGGCACGACGGGCAGTTGCAGGCCCGGGTCGCCGAGGCCCCGGCCGACCGGCCGCCGGCGATCTTCGAGCCGCTGCCCGGGCAGCCCGACGTGCTGCGCACCCGCTCCGGCCGGGAGGCCGGCGAGCTCCTGCGGCTGACCCGCGACGAGGGCGGTGCGGTGGTCCGGATGCACTGGGCGACCTATCGGTTCACCCGGCTGCAGGAGGGCTTCGACGGCGGCCCCGCCTCGTCCGGGCCCGAACCGCGATAATGGCATCGGCGGGCGGGTCGGTGAGCGGATAGGATGGCACGATCCTTGAGCACGCCGCCCCGACCGGGACGACGAAGAGTTAGAGAGCAGGTGGCGGAGGCCCTGAGGGCCGCCCTATGACCGGTACGCCGAACCCTTCCAGCACGGGCTCGTCCAGCCCGGTGCGGGCGCAGACCAAGATCTCGGTGAGTGACCCGAAGATCATGGTGAACCTGCTCGGCGCCAAGGACGAGATCCTCCGTCTCATCGAGCGGTCTCTCGACAGCGACGTGCACGTTCGCGGTAACGAGATCACCATCACGGGTGAACCCGCCGAGAACGCCACGGCCGAGCGGCTCTTCTCCGAGTTGGTCGAACTCATCGAGAAGGGCGAGACGCTCAGCGTGGACGCGGTCCGCCGCACCCTCGCGATGCTCGAGGCCAACACGACCGAGCGCCCCGCGGAGGTGCTCACCCTCAACATCCTGTCCCGGCGCGGGCGCACCATCCGGCCCAAGACGCTGGGCCAGAAGCGGTATGTCGACGCCATCGACGAGAACACGATCGTCTTCGGCATCGGCCCCGCCGGCACCGGCAAGACCTATCTGGCGATGGCCAAGGCCGTGCAGGCGCTGCAGGCCAAGCAGATCAACCGGATCATCCTGACCCGGCCGGCGGTCGAGGCGGGGGAGCGGCTCGGCTTCCTGCCCGGCACGCTGACCGAGAAGATCGATCCGTACCTGCGACCGCTTTACGACGCGCTGCACGACATGCTCGACCCGGAGTCGATCCCGCGCCTGATGGCGGCCGGCACGATCGAGGTCGCGCCGCTGGCCTACATGCGGGGCCGCACGCTCAACGACGCCTTCATCATCCTGGACGAGGCGCAGAACACCACGCCCGAGCAGATGAAGATGTTCCTGACCCGGCTCGGCTTCGGGGCGAAGATCGTGGTGACCGGTGACGTCACCCAGATCGACCTGCCAGGCGGCACCAGCAGCGGTCTCAAGGTCGTGCGGGAGATCCTGCGCGACGTGGAGGACGTGCACTTCGCGGAGCTGTCCAGCTCCGACGTGGTGCGGCACCGGCTGGTCGCGGAGATCGTCGACGCGTACGCACGGTTCGACGCCGAGCAGGAGCAACAGGCCGCACAATCCGTTCACGCCGTGCCGGGCCGGGCCGCCAGTGGCGGCCGGTCGTCGGGGCGCCGGCGCTAGTCGCAAGGGGTAATCGCACCACTATGTCCATCGAGATCGCCAACGAGTCGGGAGTCGAGGTCGACACCGACGCGATCCTCGCGGTTGCCCGGCACGCCCTGGACGAGATGGGGGTCAACCCGCTCGCCGAGCTGTCGATCCTGCTCGTCGACATCGACTACATGGCCGAGCTGAACCATCGGTGGATGGGCGGCGACGGCCCCACCGACGTGCTGGCCTTCCCGATGGACGAGGGCAGCGTCGACCACGGCCCCGGCGAGTCGGGCACCGGCGAGCCGGCGCTGCTGGGCGACATCGTGCTGGCGCCCGAGGTGGCGGCGAAACAGGCGGCCGTGGCCGGGCACTCGGCCGCGGACGAGCTGCACCTGCTCACCGTGCACGGGGCGCTGCACCTGCTCGGCTACGACCACGCCGAGCCGGAAGAGGAGCGGGAGATGTTCGCCCTGCAGAACAAGCTTCTGCAGAGCTGGCGCGCCGGCCGCAAGGCCGGCTGAGTCCCGTGGACCCCGCGCACCTCGCGGCGGCCGCCTCGGCGGGCCTGCCTGACCTGCAGCTGATCCTGGTCGCGGTGCTGCTGGTGCTGCTGGCCGGCGTGGCCTCGATGACCGACGCCGCGCTGGCCACGGTGTCGCCGGCACGAGCGGCCGAGATGGCCCGGGAGGGACAGCGGGGCGCGGGGGCGCTGGCCGTGGTCGCGTCCGACGTGGTGCGCTACGTCAATCTGCTCCTGCTGCTGCGCCTGCTCTGCGAGCTGACCGCGACCACCCTGGTGGCGCTGGTCGCGGTGGACACCTGGGGTGTCGGCTGGCAGGCGGCGCTGGTGGCGGCCGGCGCGATGACGCTGGTCAGCTTCGTGGTGGTCGGGGTCGCCCCGCGTACGGTCGGCCGCCAGCACGCCTACGCGGTGGGCCGGGCGACCGCCCCGCTGGTGCGCTGGCTCGGCAAGGTCCTGAACCCGCTCGCCAAGCTGCTGATCCTCATCGGTAACGCGGTGACGCCCGGCAAGGGCTTCCCGGAGGGGCCGTTCGGCAGCCAGGTGGAGCTGCGCGAGCTGGTCGACCTGGCGGAGCAGCGCGGCGTCGTCGAGCACGGCGAGCGCGAGATGATCCACTCGGTGTTCGCGCTGGGTGACACGATCGCCCGCGAGGTGATGGTGCCCCGGACCGACATGGTGTGGATCGAGGCGCCGAAAACCCTCCAGCAGGCGCTCTTCCTCTTCCTGCGCTCGGGTTTCTCGCGGATCCCGGTGATCGGCGAGAGCGTCGACGACGTGCTGGGCGTGCTCTACCTCAAGGACGTGATCCGGCGGACCCAGTCCGGCGACCCGGCGACGACCGCGCAGGCGGTGGCCGACGCGATGCGCCCGGCGACCTTCGTGCCGGAGTCGAAACCGGTCGACGACCTGCTGTCGGAGATGCAGGCGGCCCGCAACCACCTGGTGATCGTGGTGGACGAGTACGGCGGGACCGCCGGCCTGGTCACCATCGAGGACATCCTCGAGGAGATCGTCGGCGAGATCACCGACGAGTACGACGTGGAGCGCCCCCCGATCGAGCATCTCGAGGACGGCGCGGTCCGGGTGGCCGCCCGCCTGCCGATCGAGGACCTGGGCGAGGTGTTCGGCGTGGAGCTGCCCGCCGACGAGGTGGAGACGGTCGGCGGCCTGCTCGCGCAGACGCTCGGCCGGGTGCCGATTCCCGGCGCCAAGGCGGAGGTGGGTGGCCTGCACCTGACCGCCGAGGGCGCCACCGGCCGGCGGAACCGGATCGACTCGGTGCTGGTGCGCCGGGTGCAGCCGGATCCGGCGGCCGACCACACTGACGAGAACGTTGCCGAGACCGAGGAAAGACAACCCGCAGATGCCTGAGCAGATCTTCGACGCTTCTCCCGTTCCGAGCGCGGACGGTGCCGTGCTGAGTGCCGAGGACGCCAAGCTGGTCACCCTGGCACGCAGCTCGCGCGCCCGGGTGGGCGCGGTCGAGGGCGCCGCGGTCCGTGACCAGGACGGCCGGACCTACGCGGCCGCCTCGGTGGCGCTGCCCAGCCTGGCGGTGACGGCGTTGCAGCTGGCGGTGGCCCAGGCCGCCTCGTCCGGGACGACCCGGCTGGAGGCCGCCGCGGTGGTGACCGAGGCGTCGATGCTCGACGGCGCGGGCCACGCGGCGGTGCGTGACCTCTCCACCGACGCGCCGATCCACGTGGCGGGCCCGAACGGCTCGCTGCTCGGCACGGTCACCGCCTGATGGCGCAGGAGCAGGGGCCGCGGGAAGGGCAGCCGGAGCGCCGGCTGACGCCGGGGGAGCGCAACGAGCAGCGCCGGCAGGAGCGGCGGGCGGCACGGCGCTCCGCCGAGCAGGGCGCGGACCAGCGGGGGCGCAAGCCGGGCAGCGCGCGTGGCGGTGCGTCCGGCGAGCGGGGCGCGGCCGGCCGGTCCGGTTCCGGTTTGCGAGGTGGCTCGGCCGGCTCCTTCGGTACGCGTGAGGACCGCGCCCGTGGCAACGCCGGGGGTGTGGGTGACCGTGCCCGGGGGGCGGTCGACCCCGGACAGGGTTCGGCCGGCGCGCCCGGAAAACGGCGGGCACGGCCGGACCGGGCCACGGAGCGGCCGGAGTCGCGTACCGGGAAGCAGCGGGCGCACCGGCACAAGGCCGCGCGTGCCGCCAAGGCTGATGACGGTGTCTACCGGGCCGGTTTCGCGTGTTTCGTGGGCCGGCCGAACGCCGGCAAGTCGACGCTGACCAACGCGATCGTCGGCCAGAAGATCGCGATCACCTCGAACAAGCCGCAGACCACCCGGCACGTGATCCGGGGCATCCTGCACCGGCCGGACGCGCAGCTGGTGCTGGTCGACACGCCCGGTCTGCACCGCCCGCGCACGCTGCTCGGTGAGCGGCTCAACGACCTGGTCCGCGAGACGTGGAGCGAGGTCGACGTGATCGGGGTGTGCTTCCCGGCCGACGAGCCGGTGGGCCGCGGCGACCGGTTCATCTCCTCGGAGATCAGCGAGCTCAAGGCCACGGTGATCGCGGTGGTCACGAAGGTCGACCTGGTCGATCCGGCCACCCTGGCCGAGCGTCTGCTCGCCGTCTCCCAGCTCTACGACTTCGCCGAGATCGTCCCGGTCAGCGCGGTCTCCGGGCACCAGGTGGAGAACCTGACCGACCTGATGGTGCGCTACCTGCCGGAGTCCCCCCAGCTCTACCCGGACGACGTGCTGACCGACGAGCCCGAGCAGGTGCTGATCGCGGAGCTGATCCGGGAGGCGGCCCTGGAGGGCGTGCGTGACGAGCTGCCGCACTCGATCGCGGTGCTGG
Organism: Actinoplanes sp. NPDC024001; assembly: GCF_040638955.1. Classification (NCBI taxonomy): domain Bacteria; kingdom Bacillati; phylum Actinomycetota; class Actinomycetes; order Micromonosporales; family Micromonosporaceae; genus Actinoplanes; species Actinoplanes sp. NPDC024001. The sequence continues at coordinate 46,080 of NZ_JBEZZB010000045.1, read as the reverse complement.
TCGAGGAGATGATGGTCGAGGGCAAGCTGACCAAGATCTACGCGGACCTCTACGTGGAGCGGGACAGCCAGAAGTCGATCGTGATCGGCAGCCGGGGCGCCCGGCTCAAGGAGGTCGGCTCACAGGCCCGCGCACAGATCGAGGAGCTGCTCGGCACCCGCGTTTATCTGGATCTCCACGTTCGTGTCGCCAAAGAGTGGCAGCGGGATCCGAAACAGCTCCGTAAGCTCGGATTTTAATCGATATTTGGACATTCTCTGACTATGGGATAGTTCACCGGAGTTTGCGCTTTTTGCTGGAACGCGGGTAACACGTTCAGCCATGCGTAACCGGTACCTCGACCTTCTGCGCGCCGTCGCCACCGTACGGGTGGTGATCTATCACCTGACCGGCTGGACCGCCCTGACGATCCTCTTCCCGGCGATGTCGGTGATGTTCGCGCTGGCCGGCTCGCTGATGGCGGCGTCGCTGGACCGGTTCGGGGTGTGGTCCGTGGAGCGCCGGCTGCGGCGCCTGCTGCCCTCGCTCTGGGTGATCGCCCTGATCGCGGTGCCGGCCATGCTGCTGGCCGGCACCCCGTGGGACGTGCGCCTGCTGCTCTGGGGTTTTCCGATCGTCGACCCGGAGGCCACCGGCTGGTGGATGCAGTCGCTGAGCCACGCCTGGTACCTGCGCGACTTCCTCTGGCTGGTGCTGCTCTCGCCGTTCGCCCTGCCGGTCTTCCGCCGGTTCCCGATCGCCTCGCTGCTGACCCCGTACGTGGCGCTGGCGATCCTCGAACTGGGTGACCTGACGGTCCCGCCGGTGGCCCGCGACCTGGCCCTGTACGGCGGCGCCTGGCTGCTCGGCTTCGCCCACCACGACGGCCACCTGAGCCGGCTCAACCGCAAGCTCCTGCTCGGGATCGCCGCGGCCCTGGCCGTTCCCGCGGCGGCGTGGGTGCTCACCCATCCCGGGCCGCGCGGTTTCGACCTGAACGACATCCCGCTTGGCAACGCCCTCTGGTCGGCCGCGTTCATCCTGGTCGCGCTCGGCTTCGCGCCGATGGTCCGGGGGCACCGGCTGCTGACCGTGCTGAACTCGCGGGCCCTGACCATCTATCTCTGGCACGTGCCGCTGATCGTCGCGGTGACCCAGACCGGCGCGCACTTCGGCCTGCCGGTGCACGGGTTCGCCGGCATCGGCTGGCGTACCGTCGTGGTCTTCCTGCTGCTCGGCGTGGTGATCGCGGCGGTCGGCTGGGTGGAGGACGTGGCGGCCGGCCGCCGGCCCGTGCTGGTACCGGGCCGGCGGGCCCCCGTGCCGGTCTCACCGGCCCCCGCCGGCGAGCCCGTCTCTATCCTGCGGTGATCGAGACGTCACCGTTCGTGGTGCGAACGTCGAGGACGTTGGTCGCCTTCGGGTCGTTCGGGATGCCGACGATCTGCTCGTCGCTGCCGTGGGTGATGTCGGTGCGGACCCGGTAGGGGCCGGGCGGCACCATCAGGTCGATGTCGCCGCTGGTCAACGAGGCGGTCACCGACGAGGGGGCGGCCAGCCGCAGGGTCATGTCGCCGGAGGTGGCCCGGGCGGTCAGCGGACCGGTGACGTCGTCCACCATCAGGTCGCCCGACTTGGTGTCCACGGTGACGCCGGTGCCGCCGATCACGGTCACGTCGCCGGAGGTGGCCTTCACCTTCACCGCGCCGGTGGCCCGCTCCACCATCACGTCGCCGGAGGTCAGCTCCAGATCGACCGGGCCGGTCCCGGCGAGGGTGAGGTCGCCGGCGGTCAGCTCGCCGCGGACCGCGACCCCGGCCGGCGCGGTGATCTCGTAGGAGACGCTGCAGTCCGGGCCGCAGTCGGTGTTCAGCGTGAGCACGCCGCCGGAACGCTGGTAGGACGCCTTCGGATCGGTGTCGCCCCGGATGACCCGCCGGATCCGGGTCTCGGTGGCCGAGGCGTTGCCGTGCACCAGGACGTCGCCGTGACCACCGGTCAGCACGATCTCGGTGATCTTCGTGGTCTCGGTGTCGTCGAAGGTCATCCGCGCGCCCACCACGCCGTCACAGCCGGCCAGGGCGCCCACCGAGGCGGCAGCCAGGATCAGGGCAACTCTCCGATTCATGCTGTGCTCTCCTTCGGCATGCCCTGACGCTATTTCGGGGCGCACCCCGGGCACCATCAGTCCCGTCCCGGAGGCAACCCTGAGATCCGGGTCAGGGTTTGTCGTAGGCACCGGGCAGAATGACGGGGTGCCCGCCGGATACCGACGCCATCTCTACCGCGACGACGCGGTGGTGCTGCGCGTGCAGAAGCTCGGCGAGAGCGACCGCATCGTCACCCTGCTGACCAGGCGGCACGGCCGGCTGCGCGCCGTCGCCCGCGGGGTGCGCCGCACCAGCTCGCGCTTCGGTGCCCGGCTGGAGCCGTTCGGCCACATCGACCTGCAGCTCGCCGGCTCGCCGGAGGGCGTGGGCAGCTCGCTGCACTCGGTCAGCCAGGTCGAGGCGGTGGCGCTGTTCGGTAAGAGCTTCCTGGCCGACTACCCGCGATACACCGCGGCCAGCGCCATCTGCGAGACCGCCGAGCGGCTCACCCCGGTCGAGCGGGAGCCCGCGCTGCGGCTCTTCCAGCTGACCCTGGGCGCGCTCAAGGCTCTCGCCGCCGGTGAGCACGCCGGCAGCCTGGTGCTCGACGCCTACCTGCTGCGTGCCATGGCCTTCGCCGGCTGGGCGCCCGCGATCACCGAGTGCGCCGTCTGCGGCGCCCCCGGCCAGCACGCGGCGTTCGCCGTCCCGGCCGGCGGCGCGGTCTGCCCGGACTGCCGGCCGCCCGGCGCCGCCCACCCCAGCCCGGTCACGCTGACCCTGATGGCCGCCCTGACCACCGGCGACTGGGCGTTCGCTGACGCCACCGAGTCCCCGGTCCGCCGGGAGTGCAGCGGCCTGGTCGCCGCCCACCTGCAATGGCACATGGAGCGGGCGCTGCGCTCGCTGCCGCTTGTCGATCGACGGGAGTTGAACCCTTGACGCCGCGCCCGCCCACCCCGCACATCTCCGGTGCCCGGCCGCCCCAGTTGCCCTCCGCTGCGATCCCGCGCCACGTGGCGATCGTCATGGACGGCAACGGCCGCTGGGCCAAGGAGCGCGGCCTGTCCCGGACCAAGGGGCACGAGCAGGGGGAGTACTCGCTCTTCGACACCATCGAGGGCGCCATCGAGCTGGGCATCCCCTACCTCTCGGCCTACGCGTTCTCCACCGAGAACTGGAAGCGCTCGCCCGAGGAGGTGCGCTTCCTGATGGGCTTCAACCGGGACGTGATCCGCCGCCGCCGCGACCAGCTGGTCGACCTCGGCGTCCGGGTGGTCTGGTCCGGGCGGGCCGGGCGGCTGTGGAAAAGCGTCATCTCCGAGCTGCAGACCGCCGAGGAGATGAGCAAGAACAACAAGACGCTCACCCTGCAGTTCTGCGTGAACTACGGCGGCCAGGCGGAGATCGCGGACGCGGCGGCGGCGATCGCCCGGGACGTGGCGGCCGGCAGGCTGAAGGCCGACAAGGTCAACGAGAAGACCATCGCCCGCTATCTCTACCACCCCGAGATCCCGGAGGTGGACATGTTCCTGCGTCCCTCCGGCGAGCAGCGCACGTCGAACTTCCTGCTCTGGCAGTCGGCCTACGCGGAGATGGTCTACCTCGACACCCTCTGGCCCGACTTCGACCGCCGCCACTTGTGGTACGCGTGCGAGCTCTACGCCCAGCGTGACCGCCGGTTCGGCGGCGCCCTGCCGAACCCGGTCAGCCCGACCTGACGCTCACCGCTCAGGCGGTGAGCGCCCGGATCGCCGCGTCCGCGTCGGCCAGGTCCGGCAGCACGGTGTGGGCGCCCGCCGCGGTCAGGTCGGCCGCGGCGGTCGCACCGGTCGCCACGGCGATCGCGACCGCGCCGTTCGCCAGCGCGGCCGTCACGTCGTGCACGGTGTCGCCGACGACCACCGGGCGGAAGTCCTCGCCGTACTTCGCGCGGGCCCGCTCCAGGCTGCGGCGCACCAGGGTGGCGCGCACGCTGTCGTCGGTGCCGTAACCACCGACCTCGGCGTCGAACGAGCCGGCCAGGCCGAAGGCCGCGACCTTCGCCGCGGCCACCTCCGGTACGTTGCCGGTCACCAGCGTCTGCACCACCCGCGGGTCGTCGCCGAGCCGGGTCAGCACCTCGCGGACGCCGGGGAGCAGCGCGCCCTGCTCGGCGAACTCGTGCCGGCTCTCGTGCACGATCTCGACATACCGCGCGAAGAACCGCTCCGGCGTGCAGTCGGTGACCCCGTGCACGGCGAAAACCTCGGCGCAGATGTCCAGGTCGGTGCGCCCGCCGAAGCTCGGCGTGCTGTGCCAGTCGACGCCGGTCACCTCGGTGAACGCCGCCTTCCAGGCCCGGGCCGCGACCCCGCCGCCGCGCAGCAGCGTGTAGTCGATGTCCCACATCACGAGGCGCCTCACGTTGGGCCTCACGATGCGCCGAGGACCCGCTCGATGTGCTCCACCTTGGCGGTGAGCGCGCCGGTGACGCCCGGCCGGACGTCCGCCTTCAGCGAGAGGCTGACCCGGGGCGCGACCGCCGCGACGGCGTCCACGGCCTGCTTGACCACCGCCATCACCTCGTCCCACTCGCCCTCGATCGTGGTGAACATGGCGTCGGTCCGGTTCGGCAGCCCGGAGGCGCGAACCACCCGAACGGCTTCGGCGACGGCGTCGCCGACGGAGTCCCCGCTCCCGATCGGCGTCACAGAGAAAGCAACCAGCATGCGGCCATCCTCCCAGCGATCACCCCTTGAGTCGATCAATGCAGGCGACTAGTCTAGTCGCAAAGCAACTAGGCGCTAGTTGGCGAAGCCTAAGATGGGGAGGCGGTTGATTCATGGAGGCGGTAGTGGCGGAACATCGCATCAATGTCGATGACGAGGCGCTGACGACTGCGGCCGAGATACTCGGCACCTCGGGGACGCAAGACACCGTCAACGCGGCGCTGCGGGAGGTCATCGCGGTGCGCCGCAGGCTTGAGGCGTTCGAGCGTCTCGGTGAGATGGGTGCCGCCGGCGCCTTCGACGATCTCGCCGACAAGCGGAATTACCGTCGATGACCGTGGAATACCTGGTCGATACCAGCGCATTCACGCGACTCTCGCGTGACCCCGAGCTGCGCGCGGCGTGGCGCAGGGCGGCAGCCGCGGGAGTTCTGAGTATCTGTCCGCTGACGGAACTGGAGATCTTCTACAGCGCACGTTCCAGGCAGCAGCGGGCAGAGTGGGAAGAGGCGCTGCGCAGGGTCTACTGCTGGGTGGTTGTTCCGGACCGGGTCTACCAGCGTGCGGCCGAGGTGCAGGAGGCGCTGACGGAGCGTGGCAAACATCGGTCAGCGGGGGCGGTGGATTTGCTCGTCGCGGCCACGGCCGAGGAGCACCGGATGACCATTCTGCACTTCGACAAGGACTTCTCGCAGGTGGCGAAGGTGACGGGGCAGCCTACTCGGTGGGTTGCCGAGCCGGGCGCGGTCAACTGAGCGGTGCGGCCTCCGATGTGACGGCTTCGCATCGGAGGCCACCGGTCAGAGGACGTAAGTGGCGATCATCAGGCTGAGCTGGCGGATGTCGACGTTGCGCTTGAACTCCAGGCGGACCTTGCCCAGGCCGCTGTACCAGAGGTCCAGCTCGGTGTCGCGGTCCAGGCTGCCGGCGGTCTCGACCGAGAAAGCCTGGATCTTGCTGTAGGGCAGCGACGTGAAGTCTGTCTTGGAGCCGGTGATGCCCTGCACGTTCGCCGCGATCAGGCGCTTGTCGGTGAAGACGACGAAGTCGCGGACCGCCTTGAAGCTGAAGATGATCTGCTCGCCCTGGAGCAGGAACGGGCTGATCTGCGGGTAGACCTCCTGCGGATCGCAGGGGTTGAGCTTGAACACGGAGCCGTTGGAGAAGTCGATCACGCGGTTACCGTATCGCCACCCGGCACCTCGCCCGTGACCAAAAACTATCAGCGATCGACGCATTTCGGTATCGGGTGGCCGGGCGAGTGCGCAACGCCCGCCGCGCACCTACCGTCACCGGGTGCCTTCTGAAGCGATCACCGCGGCCGGAACGTGGACCCTGGGGGACCGGACCGTCAACCGCATGGGCTTCGGCTCCATGCGCCTCACCGTGCGAGCGGACCCGACGGCGGCGATCCGTGTGCTGCGCCGGGCCGTCGAGCTCGGGGTGAACCACATCGACACGGCGGCCTTCTACTTCTCGCCGGGCGGGATCATCGATGGGGAGCCGGGCGCGGTCCGGTACGCCACCGAATTGATCAGGGCCGCGCTCCACCCGTACCCCGAAGATCTTCTCATCGCGACCAAGGTCGGGCCGGGCCCCCTGCCGGATGGCGGCTGGGGTCGCGCGGCAACCGCCGCGCAGCTGCGATTCCAGGTGGAGGAGAACCTGCGCCGGCTCGGGGTGGACACGTTGGACCTGGTCAACCTGCGGATCGCCGGCGATGCCGGCGGAGAATCGCTCGCCGAGCGGTTCGGCGCCCTCGCCGAGATGCGCGCGGCGGGGATGATCCGCCAGCTGGGCATCTCCAACGTACGGGTGGAGCACCTCGTCGAGGCACAGCGAATAGCGCCGGTGTCGTGCGTGCAGAACAGTTACGCGCTCGACCTGCGGCGGCACGACGACCTGCTGCGGGAGTGCGGCGCCCGGGGCATCGCGTTCGTGCCGTTCTTCGCGATCGCCGGCGGCGCCCGGGAGGCCGGCGCCGCCGCGGGGAACGGACCGGCCGCCCGGATCGCCGCCGAGCGTGGGGTGACCGAACATCAGGTGCGGCTGGCCTGGACCCTGCATCAGGGTGAGCACGTCCTCGCGATACCGGGCACCGGCGACATCGCTCACCTGGAGCAGAACGTGGCGGCCGGCGGACTGCGCCTGACGCCCGCCGAGCTGACCGCGTTGGATCAGCCCGCGCGGTGATGGGCCAGCAGGCCGGCGACCTCGGCCGCGAGGTTCGTGGTCGCCTCGATCTCGGTGCGGCGGATCGAGACGTTCTCCACGTTGAAGCCGTAGGGGACGCCCAGGTCCTCGCAGAAGTCGATCAGGTCACGGGCGATCGCCACGCACTGCCGGTACGACTCGGCCAGCGGGTCGGACGCGTGCCGCAGCGAGTTGCGCAGCCAGCGGGGCACGTCGACGCCGAGCCAGTTGAGGAACTCCAGGGTCTTCAGCGATCCGCACAGTGACAGCGTGAAGATGACCGTGCGTGGCTGCACACCCCGGTCCCGGCACTCGTAGTAGTAGTCGCTGAGCAGGTTCTTCGTCTCGTTGACGTGGTAGACCACCTGGGAGATGAAGAAGCTCGCCCCGCGCTCCTGCTTGGCGAGCATGCGCAGGTGCTCGTCGCGGCGCGCGCCGATGGCCACCGCGCCCAGCGGCAGGTCCGGCCGGACCTCGGCGCGAAGCTGGTGCGCCTGCGGCAGGGTGGTGCGGACCGGCTTGTCGCCCGAGGAGGCGCCGACGAAGACGCTGAGCACCCGCGAGTCGACCCCGGTCATCCAGTCGCGCAGTTCCTCCCCGGAGTACTTGCCGACGCAGCGGTAGATGATCACCGGGTCGCGCCAGCCGGTGAGGTGCTCCGCGTAGTACCGGGCCGGGTCAAGCGTCGGCAGGTAGGGGAACGGCCGCTCGTCCGGGTTGCGGTCGGACTCGTCGTCGATGTCGTAGAGCAGCAGGCCGTCGAGGTCGAGACCGCCGAGGCGCTGCAGGGTGGCCTCGGCGATCTCCTTGATCCGTTCCTCGGTGGCGCTGCTGCGCGGCGGCGTGAGGCTGAAGAGCAACACGCCGCTGCGCGCCTCGGCCAGCAGTTGCGGCAGTGGGGTACGCGACATGGCCCCCACCCTAGAAAGCCCCGGGTCAGTGATCGGCACAGCAGGGGGTCGGGTCCCGCCTTTCGAACGGGACCAGCCGCCCACCGGCCGCCGGGGTGGTGACCAGCACCAGCTCGCCGCCCTGGAACTGCGGGCGGACGAAGTCGCCGGTCGCCACCACGGTCCCCGCCTCGGCCGGGCCGCCGCCGAGCACGTCGACCCGGGAGATGGAGCTGCGCTGCAGGATCTCACCGACGGTCAGGTCACCGGTCAGCCGCTCCACACCGGGGAACCGCACCGCGCGGCCGGACCGCCCGGTGGCCGCGGCATCCGCGGCGGACCGCAGCTCCGGCGGCGACGTGATCGGCGAAACGCTCAGCACGCTGATCGCCACGTGCGGGAACGGTTCGCCGACCAGGTGCGTGCAGGCCAGCACGGGCGCCGGGTCGAGCGCCAGGATCCAGTGGTCGGCCTCGGCCAGGGTGCGGTGGCCGAGGCTGACCCCGATGATCCGGGAATTCGAACTCATCGTGGCAGGACCCAGATGGGGTTGGTGTAGAACCACAGGTCGCCCCACGGGTCGGCGGCGCCGACCACGTCCAGCTGCGGACCGTACGGGTCGACCGAGGCGCCGAGCAGACCCGGCTGCGTGCGGTTGCCGTCGGTGCCCCGGACCCGCAGGTAGAACGGCTTGTCGAGACGCCCCAGGTCGTAGCTGAGGGTGATCCGCCCGCTGGTCCTGGAGACCTCGAACGACTTGACCACCTTGGTGTTCGGGGTGGTGAAGGCGTCCTTGTCGGCGACCGGCCCGGTGACCGTGCCGACGATCACGTCGACCCGCTTCAGCACCGGGATGAAACCGGCCCAGTTCGGGATGTCCTGCAGGTCGATGTCGAGGACCAGCTCGGTCGAGGTGCCGCGCTTGACCTGCAGCACACCACCGAGCGGGGTGCCGGTGTGCCCGCGGCGGTCGCCGGAGACCCGCACCCGGGCGTCCAGGCCCTTGATCAGCCGGCCGTGGTCCACCCAGACGCGGCCGGCGCGCAGGCCGTCCATGACCGCCCGGTAGGAGAACGACGACGAGCCCACGTTGGTCCGGCCGTAGTAGCCCGGCCAGAAGTCGCCGGCCTGGGTGTTGATCGAGCCGTTGTAGACCGGGTCGTTGTACTTGCCGTTGGCGTTGAAGTCGCTGCCCGGGCCCCGCTCGGTCTGGTCCAGGTAGTTGACGTGGCTGTCCGAGTTGACGGTGATCCACCACGCCTTGCCCTCGGCGAGCAGGCTGTCCCACAGGCCGCCGACCGTGGCGGTCATCCAGTCGAAGCCACCCCAGGTGCGGTAGCTCTCCAGCGGGTAGCCGGCGAACGACGCGGCCGACGGGTTGTTGTCGTAGTAGCCGCGGGCGCCGCCCCGGCCGTTCGGGGCGGGGATGCCGGCGGCCTGGTGGCCGGGCGCGCCCTCGAAGCCGACCGCGACGGTCGGGTCCGCGTCACGCCAGTTGCGGATCTCGTGCGGCGAGTCGATGCCGCGCCGGGCCGGGTGGTTGGCGAAGAACAGCGCGCCGTCGATCTTGCGCTTGCGGACCTGTTCGCCGAGGAACTGGATGCCGGCGATCGCCATCGCCTCGTTCTGCGCGGCGGTGTTGGTGGAGGGCAGCAGCGAGCCGTCGTACGCGTTCTCGAACTGCTTGAGGACGTCGACCTCGTTGCGGCCCGGGTGCACGAAGACGGTGGCGTGCTCGGCGGCCGGGATGTTCCACTCCAGCCCCTGGAAGGTGAGCAGCTCGGGCAGCGCGGAGCGGGTCTTCACGATGTCCGGGTTGACCTTGTCCACGCCGATCTTGGCGTGGGTGGCGCTGCCGTGGTCGGTGATGACCAGCCAGTCCAGCCCGTACGCGTGCCCCTTCTGCGCCTGGTCGAGCACTCGGTACTGCGCGTCCGAGCTGTACTGCGTGTGAATGTGGTGATCCCCGGCGAGCCACCGGAAACCGCCCTTCGCCGAGCCGCCGCCCACGTGGTCGTGGGTGTGCGGCAGCCCGGCGGCCGCGGCGGCGCCCGGTCGGGCCAGCACGGAGGCGGCGGCGCCGGCGCCGAGCAGGCCCGCGCCGAGCAGGAAGCGGCGGCGGGAGCGGTCGTCGGGAGCGAGTTCGCCCTCGGGGACGCTGAGGTCCAGTGCGTCGGGGACGTCCGCCCCGGCGGCATCGACAGTGTGGTGGTGATGATCGTGGCCGTGACCCATGATCGTCACCTTGGTCAGATCAGGACAACGCCCGCTGTCGATCGCATTGCCGCCCGGCGAACGATCAGCCGACAATCGGCCGGAAAAACCCCAGTGCGATGGAAAGGGCCAGGATCGCCGCGCAGGCCGTCCCGGCGCCGGCGAGCAGCGCGGTGTCCGCGGTGGTGAAGTGCTGCCGCCGCGCGTACGTCCGGGGCGTGCCGGAGTCGAAGCCGCGGGCGTCCATCGCCACCGCCAGCCGTACCCCGCGCCGCAGCGCCCCGACCAGCAGCGCGAACGCCGTCGACGCGAAGAGCCGCAGCTTCGCCACCGGGTTGCGCCCGGCGTCCACGCCGCGGGCCCGGCGGGCCAGGGTCAGCGCCCGCCACTCCTGGGCGAGCAGGGGCAGCAGGCGGAACGCCGCTAACGCGCCGATCGCGAACCGGGCCGGCGCCTTCGCGTTCTGCACCAGCGCGTCGGCCAGGTCGGTCGGGTCGGTGGTGGCGAAGACGATCATCCCGGGCAGGGCCACCGCGAAGATGCGCAGGATCAGCCCGGTCGCGGTGGCGAGCACCCCGGTGGTGACGTCGAACGGCCCGGCCGAGAAGAGCAGGTCGCCGGTGCGCTCGGCGGCGAACAGCACCATCGTGACCAGCACCCCGGCCGCGGCGAGCAGCAGCGGCGCGGCCCGCCGCGCCAGCACCCGGTAGCGGATACCGAAGAAGGGCAGCAGCACCAGTTCCACGAGCAGGGCGGCCGCCGGCGTGAACGGGTCGACCGTGGCGATCAGCGGCAGCGAGAAGAGCAGGGCGGCGCCGAGCTTGGCGACCGGGTTACGGCGGGCGAGCGGCGCGGACGGGTCGGCCACCGGCTCCAGGGCGAGGGTCACGGGCGCAACCTCCGCGGCAGCGGCGCCGGCGCCGGCTGGCCGAGCGGAACGGTACGGTCGGCCAGCGTCCGCACGAACGCGTCGTCGTGGGTCACCGCGACGATCCCGTGCCCCTCCGCGCGCAGGCCGGCGAGCAGGTCGACCAGTTCCCGCCAGGTGCGGCGGTCCTGCCCGAAGGTGGGCTCGTCGAGGACGAGCAGCCGCGGCGCGGTGGCCAGCGCGGTGGCCACGCTCAGCCGCCGGGCCTCCCCACCGGAAAGCGTGTACGGGTTCGCCGCCGCCAGTTTCGTCAGCCGCAACCGTTCCAGCAGCTCGTCCACGATCCGCCGCACCTCGTCCGGCGACCGGCCGACCCGGCGCGGCCCGAGGGCGAGCTCGTCGGCGACCCGGCTCGTGACGAACTGGTGTTCCGGGTTCTGGAAGACCGACCCGATCCGCTGGGTCAGCGTCGCGGCCCGCCACCGGTGCGGCGGGCGCCGGTCGCCGAACGCCTCGATCCGGCCCGAGCCGGGAGCCAGCAGGCCACCGAGCAGCAGCGCGAGCGTGGACTTGCCGGCGCCGTTGGGCCCGGTGACGGCCAGCACCTCGCCGCCGCCCACACCGATCGAGACGGGGGCCAGACGGCCGGGCACGGCGACGTGCTCCGCCCGTACCAGATCGGGGTCTGCTCCGGTTGCGGCCTTGACCGGCGGCGTGCTGAAGCCGGGCACCCAGACGCCCTCGTCCGCCAGTTTGTCGCCGTAGGCGGCAAAGATCATCTCGGGCGCGCCATCGGCGCGCACGCCGCCGCCCGGCTCCAGAACGACCACGCGGTCGACCAGCGTGAGCGCCTCGGCCACCCGGTGCTCCACGATGATCAGCGTGGTCTCCGGGCCGGTGGCCCGGGCCACCGCCTCCCGGACCAGCTCGGCGCCGGGCGGGTCCAGGTTGGCGGTCGGCTCATCGAGCAGCAGCAGGCCGGGCCGCAGGGCCAGCACGCCGGCGAGCGCGAGGCGCTGCGCCTCGCCGCCGGAGAGCGCGGCGGTCGAGCGATTGATTCGGTACGGGAAGCCGACCCGGTCCAGGGCGTCGCTGACGCGGGGCCAGATGTCGCCGGCCGGCACACCCCGGTTCTCCAGCCCGAACGCCACGTCGTCGCCGCTGCGGGCCATCACCAGCTGGGTCTGCGGATCCTGGAAGACGATGCCGGCCCGGTCGCGGGCCTTACGCGCCTCTAGACCGTCGATCTCGAGGGTGCCCTCGGACTCGCCGGAGTCCTCCGGCAGCAGCCCGGCCAGCGCGGCGAGCAGGGTGCTCTTGCCGGCCCCGGAGGGACCGAGCAGCAGCACCCGCTCGCCGTGCCGGATGTGCAGGTCCAGCCCGCGGACCGCCCAGGCACGGCGACCGGCGTGCCGCCACCCGAAGCCGCGGAGCTGAACCTCACTCATGACTCAGATCAGTGCCCGTTCCCGGCCCGCTCCGAACCGGTCCAGGACACCGGTCGGGGCCAGCGCCCGGACCAGCAGCCAGCTGCCCAGGCCGGCGAGCACGGTGCCGCTGACCACGGTGAGCAGCGCGTACGGAACGCGGTACGACCAGAGGGCGGTCTCCGAGTTCCAGGCGAAGAAGTCGAAGATCGCCGCGCTCAGGCCGGTCAGCGCGCCGGCGAGCAGCGCGGCCGGCAGCCGGTAGTTGCGGTAGCGCAGTGCGGCGAACGCCAGCTCCGCGCCCAGGCCCTGGACCAGGCCCTGCGGGATGACGGTCGCGCCCCAGCTGTTGCCGAGCAGGGCGGAGATGATGGCCGCGACCAGTTCGGTGTAGAGCGAGGCGCCCGGCTTGCGGATGATCAGGCCGCCGAGCACGGCCGGCATCAGCCAGATCCCGTAGAGCAGGGTCTGCGCCGGCGGGAAGAACGCGAAGGCGCTCTCGGTGACGCTCCAGACGGTGTTCCAGGCCCAGAAGATCACGCCGAACGCGACGGCGATGACCGAGGCGACCACGACGTCTATCGTGCGCCAGCGGTTCGGGTTGGTGTCGTTCATAACGCCTCCCAGCGGGTACCGGGAGGAGACGCACGCCGCAACCGGGCGGCGATGCCCGGGAACGGCTGGAGAAAAGACCGAACTTCCTGCGCTGGCATTACCCAGATCAGGTGCGAGGGTCTGCGGTCGCCCGCACTCTCAGCGCTGTGCGCTCCCCTGTCGGAACGAGGTTTGTTCGCGACCTACCTCGACTTATGCATCGCTGAAGCGACGCACTGGTCTCCGCCGTCGCGAACAAACTTCGGTGCATGTGTTTCGATGACGATGACGCTAACACCGAGGTGAAGGCCAGTAACAGGGAGGGAGCCACATGGAGGTCAAGGCCCGCGGTCTGACGTTCGACGTGTACGAGGGCGGCCCCGAGGACGGCGATCCGGTACTGCTGCTGCACGGCTTCCCACAGGACCACCGGGAGTTCGACCTGCTGGCGCCGCGCCTGCAGGCGGCCGGCCTGCGCACCTACGCGATGGACCAGCGCGGGTGCTCGCCCGGCGCCCGCCCGGCCCAGGTGTCCGCGTACCGGCTGGACGAGGTGGTCGCCGACGCCCTCGCCGTGCTCGACGCTCTCGGTGTCGAACGCGCCCACCTGGTCGGCCACGACTGGGGTGCGCACGTCGCCTGGCTGCTCGCCGCCCGCCACCCGGACCGGGTGCGCACCCTCACCGCGATCTCGGTCCCGCACCCGCGTGCCCTGATGCTCGCGATGCGCGTCCGCCCCTCGCAGCGGGCCCGGTTCGCCTACTTCCAGGTCTTCCGGTCGTCGGTCGCCGAGCGGCTGCTGCTGGCCCGCAACGGCACGATGCTGCGCTGGATGCTGCGCCCGCTGCACCACGCCGAGCAGTACGTCGCGGCGATGCACGAGCCCGGGCGGCTGACCGGTGGACTGAACTGGTACCGCGCGTTCTCCCTGGACCAGGTGGCCGGGACCGGCGTGGTCACCGTGCCCACCACGTACGTCTGGAGCGACCGCGACGGCGTGGTCGGCCTGACCGCCGCGCTGCGCACCGCCGACTGGGTGCAGGGCGACTATCAGCTGGTCGCCATGCGGGGCGTCAGCCACTGGGTGCCCGAACAGGCGCCACGTGAACTGGCGGACGCCGTGCTGGCACGGATCGGCGTTTGACCATGACGCTGTGGGGGAACGCTGGCGCGACATGGCGGTCGAAACGCAATCCCCCCGAAAGAATTCGTCCCAGGAGACCGAGAAGCAGCGCTGGGACCGCAATTTCGCGGACCTGCTGCAGGAGCTGCGGGTCGCTCAGACCGGTGTGCAGATCCTCTTCGCCTTCCTGCTGACCATCCCGTTCAGCAACGGCTTCCCGAACGCCACCGCGTTCCAGAAGGACGTCTACGTGGTGGCGCTGATCAGCGCGGCGTTCGCCACGGCGCTGATCATCTCGCCGGTCGCCTTCCACCGCGCGCTGTTCCGGCAGGGCCGCAAACCTGAGCTGGTCAAGTACGCGCACAAGATGGCGTCCAGCGGGCTGGCCTTCATGCTGATCTCGATGGTCAGCAGCGTCCTGCTGATCACCGACTACGTGCTGGACTGGAAGTGGGCCATCCCGCTGACCGTGATCACGGCCGGCTGGTTCCTCACCTTCTGGGCCGGGCTGCCGTTCTTCCACCGGGAGTGGGGCGAGGACGACGAGGACTCAGCGGCGGCGTCCTCGTAGCCCGAGCTGCCGCAGCTCCAGCTCGGCGAGCGCGTCCACCGCGTCCGAGTCGCCGGCCCGCCAGCTCTGCGCGATGTCCGGGCCCAGCCTGGCCAGCTCGTTCAGCGGGCGGCCGGCCAGGGCCCGCAGTGCCAGCAGGTCGCGGCCGGCCGGCTCGTTGCGGACCGCCGCGGCCACCCCGGCCCGGCGGATCCAGCGCAGCCGCAACGGCAGCCAGAAGAACAGCACCAGGGCGAGCGGCACCGCGACCGCCACGGCCGGCAGGATCAGCGCCAGCTGGCCGACGAACTCCTGCTGCTCCCGGCCGGCGTCGGCGATGGCACGGGCGGCGTCCGCGGCCTTGGTGAACGGCTCGGTGAGATCGTCACCGACCACCGGGACGTCGTCCACCTTGCCGCCGGCGTCGGCCAGGTTGTCGGCGATGCCGGTGCCGGCGCCCTCCAGCTTCTGACCGGGCACGGCCAGCTTCTGCACCAGATCGTTCATCCAGAACGCGATCCGGATCCACAGATAGACCCAGAGGACGACGGCGATGTCGGTGATCAGCTGACGGAGGGCGACGGGAACGCGGTCGGCGTAGAGCTTCACACCGGAAGGTTCCCACTCAGCCCTTGGCGGCGCATTCCGGGCAGGTGCCGAAGATCTCCAACGTGTGCGACACGTTCACGAAGCCGTGCTGCCCGGCCACCTTCTCGGCCCAGGACTCCACCGCCGGGCCGGCCACCTCGACGGTCCGCCCGCACGAGCGGCACACCAGATGGTGATGGTGCCCCTGGCTGCACCGCCGGTAGAGATGCTCCCCGCCGGGCGGGCGCATCACGTCGATCTCGCCGGCGTCGGCGAGGCCCTGCAACGTGCGGTAGACCGTGGTCAGCCCGACCCGTTCGCCCCGCTCGCGCAGCATCGCGTGCAGGTCCTGCGCGCTGTGGAAGCCCTCGGTCTCGGCCAGCACGGCGCTGACCGCGCTGCGCTGCTTGGTGTTGCGCGGGGCTCCGGTGTCAGTCACGACCGGCCCTCCCTCGCGTGGCTCACGGCGTCCGTGACGATGTGCGCGACGTGCTCGTCCACCAGGGAGTATGCGATCTCCCGGCCGCGCCGCACACCCCGCACGACGCCGGCGCCGCGCAGCACCCGCAGGTGCTGCGAGACCAGCGGCTGCGGCGCGCCCAGCTTCTCCACGAGGTCGTGCACGCAGCGTTCGCCCTCACCGAGTTCCACCACGATCGCCACGCGGATCGGCGCGGACAGGGCACGCAGCAGCGCGCCCGCCGATTCGTACGCCTCGTAGCCGTCAGCCATGGAGCACCACATCCGGGGGTTCAGTGGCCACCGCCGGGCGGGACTGCCGGCGGCGCAGGTTGCGGCGGACCAGCCCGCCGATCGTGGTGGCCAGGAAGGCGGCCAGGGCCATCAGCACCGTGGTGGCGCCCGGCGCGGTGTCCGCCTCGGCCGAGACCAGGACGCCCACCCCGGCGGCGAGCAGGCCGATCGCCATCGCGGCCGCCATGGTGGCGCGGAACCCGCGGGTGACCTGCTGGGCGGCGGCGACCGGGACCACCATCAGGGCGGAGACCAGCAGCAGGCCGACGGTGCGCATGGCGATCGTGACGGTCACCGCGGTGGTCACCGCGAGCAGGATGTTGAGGGTACGCACCGGCAGACCGCTGACCCGGGCGTACTCCTCGTCGTTGCAGAGCGCGAACAGGGCCGGCCGCAGCAGCAGCATCGCCGCCAGCACCGCCGCTCCCAGCACCCCGATCACCGTGATGTCCTGCGGCGACGTGGTGACCAGCGACCCGAACAGGTACTGCATCAGGTTGGCGTTGCTGGCGCTGTCGGAGAGCCCGACCAGCACCACGCCACCGGCGATGCCGCCGTAGAAGAGCAGCGCGAGCGCCAGGTCGCCGGAGGTGCGGCCGCGTTCACGGATCAGCTCGACACCGACCGCGCCGATCGTGGCGACCAGCACCGCGGTCAGCACGGGGGACTGGTTCAGCAGCAGGCCGACCCCGACGCCGGTGAGCGCGACGTGCCCGATGCCGTCGCCGACCAGCGACAGCCGGCGCTGCACCAGATAGATGCCGAGCGCCGGCGCGGCCAACCCGATGATCAGCGCGGCGATGATGGCCCGTTGCATGTACGGGTAGGCGAGCAGCTCCATCAGTAGGACTTCGCTCCCTCGGTCGGCGCCCACTCGCAGATGCCCGCCTTCACCTCGTCGGCGTGCGGGTGCACGTGGTCGTGGTCCGGCTCGGCGTGGTGCCCGGCCGGCTCCGGAGGCGCGCCCTCGTGCGCGATCCGTCCGTCGTGCACCACGAGCGTACGACCGATCAATGGCCGCAGCGGACCCAGCTCGTGCAGCACCAGCATGATCGTGCCGCCGTCGCCGGCGAAGCGGGCCAGCGCCGTGGCGAACGCCTCCTGGCTGGCCGCGTCCACGCCGGCGTTCGGCTCGTCCAGGACCAGCAGGTCCGGCTTGCCGGCCAGGGCGCGGGCGATCAGCGTGCGCTGCTGCTGGCCGCCGGAGAGGGTGGCGACCGGGTCGTTGACGCGGTCCAGCAGGCCGACCGCGGTGAGCGCCTCGCGGACCGCCGCCTTGTCCGCGGCGCCCGGCAGCCGGAAGATGCCGCGCCGGGCCAGCCGGCCGGAGGCGACCACCTCGCCGACCGTGGCCGGCACGCCGCTGCCGGCGCCGAGGCGCTGCGGCACGTACCCGATCCGGGCCCAGGACCGGAACCGGCGCTGCGCCGTCCCGAACAGCTCGATCTCGCCGCGGCTCAGCGGGACCAGGCCGAGGATGGTGCGGATCAGGGTGGACTTGCCGGAGCCGTTGGCCCCGAGGACCGCGACCACGTCACCGGCGGCCACGCTCAGCGAGACGTCCCGCAGGATCTCCCGGCCGTCGTACCCGGCGGCGGCGTGCCGCACTTCGACAACTGTCATGAGGCACATCCCAACGCCTTGGTCAGCGCGGCCAGGTTGGCGCGCATCACCGAGAAGTAGTCAGCGTTCTGGTCGGTCAGGCCCTCGATCGGGTCGAGCACCGCGGTCTGCGCGCCCACCTCGCTCGCGATGGTCTCGGCGACCTTCGGGCTGACCAGGGTCTCGAAGAAGATCGTGGTGGCGCCGTGCTCCTTGGCCTCGGCGGCGACCGCGGCCACACGCTGCGGGGAGGGCTCGGCCTGCGGGTCGATGCCGGTGATGCCGATCTGGCTCAGGTCGTAACGGTCGGCCAGGTAGTGGAACGCGGTGTGGCTGGTCACCAGCTCGCGCCGCTCGCAGGTCTTCAGCCCGGCGGTGTACTCGCCGTCCAGCGCGGTCAGCTCGGTACGCAGCGCGGCGGCCCGGGCGGTGAAGTCGGCCGCGTGGTCCGGGTCGGCCTGGCCGAGCCGCTCGGCGAGCTTGTCCGCGATGGTGGCCAGGCGGGTCGGGTCCAGCCAGACGTGCGGGTCGGTGCCGGTGCTCTCCTCGGCGTGCGCCTCCTCGCCCTCGGCCTCGCCCTCGTGCGCGTGGGCGTCCGCCTCCTCAGCGGTGAGCAGCTCCACCGCGGTGGCGGCGTCGAAACCGCGGTCGCCGCCGTTCTGCTTGACCGCCTCGTCCACCGCGGGCTGGAAGCCGCTGAGGTAGACCACCAGGCCGGCGTCGGTGATCTCGCCCACCTGGCGGGCGGTCAGCTCCACGTCGTGCGGCTCGGCGCCCGGCTTGGTGAGGTTGCTGACGCTGACCACGTCGCCGCCGACCCGCTCGCTGATGAACTGAAGCGGGTAGAAGGCGGAGACGACGTCGAGCTTGCCGTCGTCACTCGACGTCCCGCCGCAGCCGCTGAGGGCAACCAGGAGGAGCAGGGCGGGAACCAGGCGACGCATCATGCCAGCAACTGTCGTCGATAATGACAATGATTGTCAAAAGCGCATGGATTCACAGAGCCTTCGACACCGCCGCGGCCACCAGAAGAGTGAGCAGCACCACCCGGACGACCCGGGTCGCCGGTGACTGCACCGGCCAGGTGGTGAAGGTGAGCGCGCCCAGGCCGGCCGCGAGCACGCCCAGCAGCAGGGCGCCCACGATGCCCGGCAGGAAGAGCCCGGCCAGGAACAGGACGAGCGCGCCGAGGAACGCCGCCGTCGGGCTCACCCGGGACAGGCGACGGAGAAGGTGGTCTGACGGTGTCACGGGCGGCTCCCTGTCGCTTGCGTACCCTCGTCACATGCTGGTGCTCAACCGCTTCCAAGCCCCACCGGACACGCAGGACGGATTCCTCGAGCGGGCGCATGCCGCGCTCGCCGCCCTGGCGCGCTGCCCGGGTTACCGATCCGGCCGGCTCGCCCGGGCCCTGGAGGACCCCGCCGCCTGGACCCTGGTCACCGAGTGGGAGTCGGTGGGAGCCTACCGGCGCGCCCTCGGCAACTTCGACGTGAAGGTGCACGCCACCCCGCTGCTCGCCGAGTCGCTGGACGAGCCGTCGGCCTTCGAGACGCTCGCCGCCGCCGCGCCCGGTGAGCCGGTGGTGATCACGGCGAGTGACCGGTCCACCGAGCCCTGGCGCTGAACACTAGGCTGGGAGCATGAGCACGGCGCCGTACGTACCGCCGCCCGTCCCCGGGCACGTCCCGCCGCCACCGCACGGTCCGGGCGTGCACCCGCCGTTCCCGGCGCCCCCGGTGGAGGGGAAAGGCCGGCGGATCGGGCTGGGCTTCGGCGTCGGTGGCGGCGTGCTGCTGCTGGTCTGCGGCGGTGGCGGGGCCGCGCTCTACGGGCTGGGCCTGGCCGCCGACGACGCCCTCAACGAGCAGGCCACCGTGGTGGTCAGCCGCTATGTGGAGGCCGTGCAGGACCGCGAGTTCGGCAAGGCGTACCGGCAGTTGTGCCAGGACACCAGGGACGAGATCAGCGAGGCGGAATACACCTCGGAGATGGCGGCCAGCCAGCAGATCACGTCGTACCAGGTCGGGGACTTCAACTCGCTCACGTTCAGCGTCCCGGTCCGGGTGACGTACTCCGACGGTGACGTGGGCGACCTGCGGGCCCGCATCGAGCAGAACACCTCGACGGCCGAGTTCGAGGTGTGCGAGCTCGGGGAGTAACCTCGCTTTTCGTCCCGTCACCTACGAATTTCCCCGCCGACACCCAGCCGGCGTAGGAGGAAAATCAACATGCCTGCCGACCGTATCGACAGCGTCGTCAGCCTGGCCAAGCGCCGCGGCTTCGTCTTCCCCTCCAGCGAGATCTACGGAGGAACCCGCTCGGCCTGGGACTACGGTCCGCTCGGCGTGGAACTGAAGGAGAACGTCCGCCGGCAGTGGTGGCGCACGATGGTCCAGCAGCGTGACGACATCGTCGGGCTGGACTCCGCCGTCATCCTGGCCCGCGACGTCTGGGCCGCCTCCGGTCACCTGGACGCGTTCGTCGACCCGCTGACCGAGTGCCAGTCCTGCCACAAGCGCTTCCGGGCCGACCACCTGGAGGAGGCGTTCGAGGCCAAGCACGGCAAGCTGCCCGCCTCGCTGCAGGAGCTGAACTGCCCGAACTGCGGCAACAAGGGCACCTTCACCGAGCCGAAGATGTTCAACGGCCTGATGAAGACCTACCTCGGCCCGACCGAGAGCCAGGAGGGCCTGCACTACCTGCGGCCCGAGACCGCGCAGGGCATCTTCGTCAACTACAACAACGTGGCCACCGCGGCGCGCAAGAAGCCGCCGTTCGGCATCGCGCAGGTCGGCAAGAGCTTCCGCAACGAGATCACCCCGGGCAACTTCATCTTCCGTACGCGTGAGTTCGAGCAGATGGAGATGGAGTTCTTCGTCGCGCCCGGCAGCGACGAGGAATGGCACGAGTACTGGCTGCAGGAGCGCTGGAACTGGTACCGCGACCTGGGCCTGTCCGAGAGCAACCTGCGCTTCTTCGAGCACCCGAAGGAGAAGCTCTCGCACTACTCGAAGCGGACCGTCGACATCGAGTACCGCTTCCAGTTCGGCGGCACCGAGTTCGCCGAGCTCGAGGGCATCGCCAACCGCACCGACTTCGACCTGTCGACGCACTCCAAGCACTCGGGTGTCGACCTCTCCTACTTCGACCAGGAGAAGGGCGAGCGCTGGGTGCCCTACGTCATCGAGCCGGCGGCCGGCCTCACCCGCGCGGTGCTGGCCTTCCTGCTGGAGGCCTACGACGAGGACGAGGCGCCGAACACCAAGGGCGGCGTCGACAAGCGCACAGTGATGCGGTTCGACCCGCGGCTCGCGCCGGTCAAGGTCGCCGTGCTGCCGCTGTCGCGCAACCCGGAGCTGTCGCCGAAGGCCAAGGGTCTCGCCGCCGACCTGCGCAAGCGCTGGGTCGTCGAGTTCGACGACTCGCAGGCGATCGGCCGCCGCTACCGCCGCCAGGACGAGATCGGTACGCCGTTCTGCGTCACCGTCGACTTCGACACCCTCACCGACAACGCGGTGACGGTGCGCGACCGCGACACCATGAAGCAGGAGCGGGTCTCCCTCGACCAGATCGAGGACTACCTGATCAAGCGCCTTCCCGGCTGCTGAACGCCGACGCGGGGCATGGCTCGGCCATGCCCCGCGATACGGTCTCACCTTCAAGATCTTCGATCTCTGGAGGGTGATTCCATCGTGCGCAGAGTGCTGCCGTCCCTGCTCGCCGCCGTCGCCGTCAGTGCCGTCCTCGCCGGGGTTCTGGGGCACGCGGGCGGAACCGGCACCGCGCCCGCGGTGGTGAACGAGGCGGCCGCTGCCGGTGAACAGATCCGGGCGGTGACCTGGAACATCTGCGGCGAAGCCGGCAGCGCTTTCCCCGACCCCGGTTACTGCCCGCACCGCAACAACCCGGACGCCAAGGTCGGCGCGATCCGCAGTCTGGTGGACGCGCACCAGCTCAACGTGGTGATGCTGCAGGAGATGTGCTCAGGCCCGCTCGTCATCAACCAGTCGGCCGGCAACACCAGCCTGCTCGACCGGATCCAGGCGAATCTCGGCTCCGAGTGGACGACGGCTTGGGCTGAGATGCCGCGCCCGGACGGGCGTTCGGACTGCCGTAGCGGCCTCGCCGGCACCCTCGGCGTCGCCATCGCCGTCCGCGGCACGATCTCCCAGACCACCCGCCGGGTGCTGCATGTGCCGCAGACGCCCCGTTCGCCCGAGGGCCAGGGGCAGCCGAGCGTGCTCTGTGCCAAGGTCAAGAACTGGTCGACCGAGGTGTGCACGACCCACCTGTACAACAGCGGCGTCGGTGAGGCGGCCTACGCCGCCCAGATCAAGGCGCTGCGCGCCTTCCTCACCCGCCCGGTGGACGCGCCGCAGGTGGTCATCGGCGGTGACTTCAACACGCGCCAGTGGGACACCTGGCTCAAGACCATGCACGACGACTACCCCGAGTGTGACGAGGTCTCGTATCGCGCCGGGGATGCGAAGCGGGAGACCACGATCGGCGGCACCGACCCCGGCAAGATCGACTACCTGTTCGCCAGTGCCGGCTTCGACTCCTGCGACGTCCGGCACGCCGGTTTCCAGGACACGCTGACCTCGGCGACGCCCGACGGCTTCTCCGACCACGCCCCGCTGATCGGCTACACGCTCCCGCTGAGCTGAGGATTCGAACATGATCGATGGCGGGGTATGGTGTGCCATGCCCCGCCATCAGCCGCGGCCGGACCGGGCCCGGGTCTTCGCGGTCACGGCCGGTGCCCTGGTGGTGCTGCTGATCGGCATCGGGTCGATCCTGCGCAGCGGCGGCGGATTCCAGTGGCACTACGCGCTCTGGGCCTTCCTCGCCCTCTTCGTCGCGGGCGGGGCACTGATCGGCGGTTCCCGGGAGCCGCGGCCCTACGACCCGCCGCCGCGCCGGTGGCGGGTGCATCCGGCGCGGGTATGGGCGGTGACCGGGGCGCTCATCGCGTTCGGGCTGATGGGTTACGTGGCGGTCGACCTGGCCCGTTCCGGATCGGCCGGCTTCGTCGTCTGCTGGGTGCCGTTCGGCGTCGCGATCGTCGGCGCCCGCGTGTGGCACACGTTCCGGAAGACCCGCTGACCCCGGCTCAGAACTCGAAGCCGCCCGGGCGGCCGTTGCGGTCCGCGATCAGGCCGGCGAGCGCCGCCACCGCGATCTCCGCGGGGGTGCGGGAGCCGATGTTCAGCCCGACCGGGCGGTGCACCCGGGCGATCTCCTCGTCCGGCACGTCCAGGCCGCGCAGCGCCGCCACGTGCGGGCCCTCGGCGCGCGGGTTGCCGAGGATGCCGATCCACCGGGCCTTGCCGGAGAGGGCCTCGCGCAGGATCGCCCCGATCTCCGGCTCCGGCCGGTGATGATCGGTCAGCAGGATGTCGGTGTGCTCGTCCGGCGCTGCCGCCGAGAGGTCGTTGACGAAGGTGCCGCCGTGCGCCCGGGGCGTCCCGGCCAGCCTGGCCGGGTCGGGCTCCACGAGCACGGAGTGGAAGCCCAGCTCCACGCCGAACCGCAGCAGCATCTCGGAGACCGGCGACTCGAAAACGGCGATCAGCCGCCGTGGGCTCGACGCGTCACTCACCCGCCCGACTCTGCCAGACGGCCGTGGGCCGCGCACGCCTTTCAGGGGTCGCGCGCCTAGTAGCTCAGCGCCTATAGTCATGGAGCCGTGAAGTCCCGGGCCGGCCTGGCAACCGGCTACCCTTCCCTTCGGAGGCACGATGCCCACCCTGGAAGCCCGCGTCACTCGCCTGGAGGAGCGCATGGACGAGGTCGAAAGGCTCCGCGCCAGTCAGGACCACGACCTGTCCGACCTGGCCGAGAAGCTGCGGGTGCAGACCACGCTCCTCAAAGCCCTGAGCGAGACGCAGTCGGAGCACACCGCCACCCTCGCGCAGCACACCGCCGCCCACGCGCAGCACGCCGCCGCCCTCGCGGAGCACACCGAGAAGCTTGACCGCCTGGACGGCGGGATGCACAAGATCATCGGGATGTTGGACACGTTGATCGAGCGCGACAACCGGCAGTAGCCGAGCGGCCGATTCGAGGTCGCCGGGCGGAGCGTGTCACCCTAGAGCGCGTGACCGCTCCGCTCCTGCTCGGCAACCATGCCGTCAACCCACCCGTCGTGCTCGCTCCGATGGCGGGGATCACCAACGTGGCGTTCCGGCGTCTCTGCCGCGAGCAGGGCGGCGGCGTCTACGTCTGCGAGATGAT
Organism: Actinoplanes sp. NPDC024001; assembly: GCF_040638955.1. Taxonomy (NCBI): domain Bacteria; kingdom Bacillati; phylum Actinomycetota; class Actinomycetes; order Micromonosporales; family Micromonosporaceae; genus Actinoplanes; species Actinoplanes sp. NPDC024001. The sequence continues at coordinate 22,259 of NZ_JBEZZB010000045.1, read as the reverse complement.
CACGACGCGGGCGCTGGTGGAGCGGATCCCCAAGACGCTGAAGATGATCGCGTTCGCCGAGGACGAGGGTTTCCGCAGTCTGCAGCTCTACGGCGTGGATCCGGACGTGACCGCGGCCGCGGTGCGGATGGTCGGCGAGGACAACCTGGCGGATCACATCGACCTGAACTTCGGCTGCCCGGTGCCGAAGGTGACCCGCCGGGGCGGCGGTTCGGCGCTGCCGTGGCGGCGCCGGCTCTTCGGGCGGATCGTGAGCCAGGCGGTCGAGGCGGCGAAACCGTTCGGCATCCCGGTCACGATCAAGATGCGCAAGGGCATCGACGACGACCACCTGACATATGTGGAGGCCGGCCTCGCCGCGCAGGACGCCGGGGTGGCCGCGGTGGCGTTGCACGCGCGGACCGCCGAGCAGCGCTACTCCGGCAAGGCCGATTGGGACGCGATCGCCACCCTGAAGCAGGCCCTGGACGTGCCGGTGCTCGGCAACGGCGACATCTGGGAGGGTTCGGACGCGCTGCGCATGGTCGAGCACACCGGCTGCGACGGCGTGGTCGTCGGCCGCGGCTGTCTCGGCCGGCCGTGGCTCTTCGCCGACCTGGAGGCCGCGTTCACCCAGGGTGACAGCTATCAGCCGGTGCTGCCGACGCTCGGCGAGGTCGCAAAGATCATCTCCCGGCACGCGCAGCTGCTGGTCGAGGCGCTGGAGGACGAGAAGCACGGCTGCGCCGACTTCCGCAAGCACGTCGCCTGGTACCTGAAGGGGTTCCCGGTCGGTGGCGATCTGCGCCGCAGCCTGGCGATGATCTCGTCGCTCGCCGAGTTGGACGACCTGCTGGCCAGGCTGGACCCGGCGGTGCCGTTCCCGGCCGACGCGCTGGGTCAGCCGCGCGGCCGGGTCAACGCCCCGGGCAAGGTGTCGCTGCCGCACGGCTGGCTGGACAGCCGGGACGACGAGTCGGTCCCGGAGGGCGCGGAGACCGACGAGTCGGGCGGCTGACCGGCGCTCTCCACCCGGATCTCCACCCTCCGGCGGTCCCGGTCCACCCCGCTCGATTCCTAGCGTTGCGGCATGACTGAAGGCAACGGAAAGAGCATGCCTGAACGCACCGGGAAGAGGGGCGCCGTCAACTACGTGCTGACCGGCGACCGCGAGGGCAACCGCAGCACCCGGCTGGCCGGTCAGATCATCGGCCGGGTGCTCGACCGGGACGGCGGCCGGATCACCGGCCGGGCGATCGCCGCCATCCTGGTGATACTGGGCGTGGCGGGCCTCGCGTTCGTCGCCTACCGTCTGTTGATGATCGACCTGATCCTGACCCTGGTGGGGGAGCGGGGTTGACCCTTCGGGAACGGCTGCGCCAGGACGATCCGGAGACCGGCTGGCTGGTCCGGATCGTGCTCAGCGCGCTGCTGCTCTGGGCGTTCCTGACCGCGGGCACGGCGAGCACCGGTGTGCGCCCGCTGCTCGCCGTCGCCCTCGCCTGCTGGATGTTCTTCCTGGTCGCCGACCGTCGCCGGCCCCGGCTCGCCCGTGCCGCCCTGGCACTGGCGGCGCTGCTCCCGGCCGTCGTCGCCGGCCGTCCGGACGACGGGTCGGCGCTGCTCTACCTCTACGCGGCACTGTTCACGTTCGTGCTGCTTCCGCGTACCCCGATGTGGGCCATCCTGGCGCTCACCGCGAGCGTCCTGGGGGTGTTGTTGTCCGGCCTGTGGCTGGCCGGCCGTGGGCCGGCGGCGATGTTGACGCAGCCCGCGCTGATCGCCGTGCTGGTGCTGTTCAGCCTGCACCGGCGGGAGTACCGGCTGCGCACCGAGCAGACGCTGCGCATGCAGCAGGCGCAGGCCCGGGCCGCCGCGCTGGACGAGCGGACCCGGATCGCCCGGGAGCTGCACGACGTGCTGGCCCACTCGCTCGGCGCGCTGGGCGTGCAGCTGGAGGTGGCCGAGGCTCAGCTGACCGAGCGCGGCGACGTCGAGGGCGCCGCCACCCGGATCCGCCGGGCCCGCCGGCTGGCCGCGGACGGCCTGGTCGAGGCCCGTTCGGCGGTGGCCGCACTGCGCGAGGACGTGCCGCCGCTGCCGCGGGCGCTCGCCGAGCTGGCGGCGGCCTACCGGGCCGATCATGGAGCCGTGGTCACCCTGCGCATCGAGGGCAGCGTTTGCTCGCTGTCACCGGCCGCGGAGGTCGCGCTGCTGCGCATCGCGCGCGAGGCGCTCACCAACGCGGTCCGGCACGCGCCCGGCGCGCCGGTCACGATGATCCTCGACCTCTCCGGGCCGGCGGTCCGGCTCGCGGTGGAGAATCCCACCGACGAGATCAAACCCGCCGAGGGTACGGGCAGACACGGCCTCACCGGCGCCCGGGAGCGGATCGCCCTGGTCGACGGCACGCTGACGGCCGGTGTGGTGGACGGCGCCTGGCGGGTCACCGTGGAGGTTCCCCGTTGAGCGACCGGCTGTTGCGGGTGCTGGTGGTCGACGACCAGCAGCTAGTCCGGGAGGGGCTGACCGCTCTGCTGGAGCTTACCGACGGCGTCGAGGTCGTCGGGTCGGCCGGGGACGGCGCGCGGGCTCTCGACCTGATCGCGGAGTCCCGGCCGGACGTGGTGCTGATGGATCTGCGCATGCCGGTGCTGGACGGGATCACCGCCACCGCCCGGGTCCGGGAGCGGTTCCCCGAGGTGGCGGTCGTGGTGCTGACCACGTACGCGGACGAGGAGTCGATCGCCGGCGCGCTGGCAGCCGGCGCCCGGGGCTATCTGACCAAGGACGCCGGCCGGGCCGAGATCGGGATCGCGCTGCGGGCGGCGGCGGCCGGGCACGCGATGTTCGACCCGGTGGTCACGGCCCGGCTGGCCGACGCGATGAACCGGCCGCCGGCCCGCCCGGCGCCGGAGCGGCTGCCGGACGGGCTGACTCAGCGGGAGGCGGAGGTGCTCGGGCAGATCGCCGCGGGCCGCACCAACGCCGAGATCGCCGCGGCCCTGTTCGTGACCGAGGCGACGGTGAAGACGCACATCAACAACACGTTCGCCAAGATCGGCGCTCGCAACCGCACCGAGGCCGCCGGTTACGCGACCCGGCACGGCCTCGCCTAGATCCTCCGTGTGAGCTGCGCGTGCGGAGCCCACCCGAGGTCAGGCGGCGATCTTCCACTGCTGGCAGGTGTTGCCGAGCGACGCCCACTGCCGCACCGCGACGCCGTCGGCGGTGCCGCAGTCGGTGACGTCCAGGACCAGGCCGTTGCCCCGGTTGGCGATCAGGTAGCCGCCGTTGACCGGGGTCAGGCTCCATTCCTGGCAGGCGTTGCCCAGGTTCGCCCACAGGTTCAGCGCGGTGCCGTTGGCCGCCCCGCAGTTCACCGAGTCCAGCACGGTGCCGCTGTTGACGTTGGTGATCCGGTAGTAGCCACTGGTCGTCCTCGTGAACGTCCACTGCTGGCAGGCGTTGCCCAGCGGCGCCCACTGCCGGATCGCCGTCCCGTTCGCCGTCCCGCAGTCGGCCGCGTCCAGGACCTTGCCGGAGGCCTGGTTGGTCAGCCGGTACTTCGTGCCGGCCGCCGGGAACGACACCGTGCCACCCGGGTCACCGGACGGCGCGGCCAGCGAGCTCGACAGCCGGTCCGGCGTACCCAGGTTCGGGGTTCCGTCGCTGTTCCAGTTCACCTTCTTGATCCGGGTGGTGCGGGTAGCCCCGCAGCCCTGGCCGGTGGTCTCGTTGGCGTGGTACGCCATCCACGTCTCGCTGCCGTCCGGCGAGGTGAAGAACGAGTGATGCCCCGGCCCGAAGACGCTGTTGGCGTCCGAGCGCTGGAACAGCGGGGTGCTCTTCTTCGTCCACGACGATGCGGACAGCGGGTTGCTGCCGGTCAGCGTCAGCATGCCGATCTTGTAGTCCGGGGTGTTGCACGACGACGCCGAGAACGTCAGGAAGGTCTGCCCGTTGCGCTGCAGGATGTACGGGCCCTCCTCGGTGTTGCCCCCGGCCTTCTCCCAGTCATGGGTGGGATAGGAGATCCGCGTGCCGTGGGCGGAGACCGTCCACGGGTTGCTCATCGGCGCGATGAACAGCGACTGCAGGTCACCGACCCACGACGAGTAGAGGAAGTAGTTCTTCCCGCCGATCGTGGCGACACTGCCGTCGATCGCCCACCCGTTGCCGGCCTGCACGTTCAGCTGGCCCTTGAACGTGTAGGGCCCCATCGGATCGGTGCCCGCCGACTCCAGCACGAACGACCGCTGCCCGTCGCAGCACGCCGCTGTGCCGGCGCTGTAGTACAGGTACCAGCGGGTCCCGTTCGGCCCGGCCAGCTTGTGCATCGACGGCGCCCACACGTTGCAGCAGCTGCTGGCAGCCGTGCCGGTGTAGACCACCGACGCCGTCGCGCCCGGCAGCGCCGCCACCGACTTCGCCTTCTTGATCACCACCTGCGAGTTCCAGGTCGTCGCCGCCAGGTAGTAGTAACCGTTGTCGTAACCCATCCACGGATCAGCGCCGTACGGAGCGTGCGCCACCGGATTGGTGAAGGCGACGGCCGCCTCACTGGAGAGCGGGCGCAGGACGCCCACCGTGAACGCCGCGGTCGCCATCAGGACCACGAGAAGTGCCGCGCGAATACGCCTCATCACAGGTCCCCTCAGTAGACGTACGGCCAGCCGGACGAGGTCCAGCCGAGCAGGTTGATGCCGAGCCGGGCGTCGCCCGCGGCGGTGTAGTAGTGGTAGACCAGCACGTCCTGGCTGCCGTCGGCGAAGACCGCCGGGTGCCCCGGCCCGAAGACGGCGTCGTGCGAGGCGAGGATCTCGGTGCCGCCACCCGCGGTCATCGCGGTGCCGGCCCGGTCCACGTACGGCCCGGTGATCGACTTCGACCGGCCCACCATCGTCCGGTACGTGCTGGACGCCCCCTTGCAGCAGAGGTCGAACGCCACGAAGAGGTAGTAGTAGCCGCCGCGGTAGTAGATGTGCGGCGCCTCCACCGACTTGCTGTTCACGAACCGCTCGGCGAGGTGGTGGACGGTGCTGTCGGCCCGCTTGCCGGTCGCCGGGTTCAGCTTGACCATCTTGATCCCGGACCAGAACGAGCCGAAGCTCAGCCACCACTCGCCGGAGGCGGTGACCGTCAGGTTCGGGTCGATCGCGTTGTATCCGCTGGTCGCGGTGCTCTCGATGACCTTGCCGTAGTTGGTCCAGGTGCCGGCCGCGCCGGTGGTGCTGCCGGCCAGGAAGATCGCCGACTTGCTGGAGCCGAACGTGGAGGCCGAGTAGTACATCAGGTACTTGCCGCCGTGGTACGAGATGTCCGGCGCCCACAGGTTGGCGTCGCCGTTCGTGTACGGGTCGGCCCACGGGGTGCCGTTCGGGAACGCCTTGCCGGCGTCGGTGAACCGGGTCCGGTCCGTCGACGTCTTCAGCCCGATGCCCGGTGCCGTGTAGGCGAGCAGGTACCCGCCGGCCGGGCGCTTCACCATGGTCGGGTCGTGCGCGAAGGTCGACCCGGTGACCGCACCCGGGTTCGGGTAGGTCGCGGCGTCGGCCCTCGTCAGGCCGTACACGCTGGCCGTCACGGCCAGCAGGCCGGTCACACCGGCCAGGAGCGTTTTGCGAAGCATGGGGATCGCCTTTCCAAGGGGATGCCGGTATGTGTGTTGCAGCGCTGAAAAGGTTGCTTGACTCCTCGCATCGATCGGGCACGATCAACGCATGCCGAAGAAGGTGGCAGGTGTGTCGTTGTGGCCGGCCGTGCTGATCGTCTGGTCGGTCCGGCTGGCCGCGGTCCTGGTTCCGTTCGCCGTGGTGGCCGGGGCGGTCCGGTGGTTCCGGCCGGAGGTGGGGTGGTGGGCGCTGCTCGCGGGCGCCCTGGCCGGTGCCCTGATCTGCGGATGGGTCGTCCGGCGGGAGCCGGGCATCTGGCCCGGGCGGACGACCGGCCTGCGGATGAACCTGCGCTCCCGGCCCGGCGACTGGGAGCTGCACGCCCGCATCGCCAGGACGCTTGCTGACCGATCACCGGAGCAGGCCGAGGGCATGCTGCGCAGCGCCATCGAGCAGGGCAGCACACCGGCCTACCGGGCGTTGCTCAACGAGTACTTCCGGCATGGCCGGCTCAGCGAGCTGGACACCGGGCCGATTCGGGCGCGGCTGCTCGCCGCCGCCTCCCAGCAGGAGCTCGTGGACCTGGTCGCCATGCTCGACGGGGATGCCTACCGCGACGGGTCGGGCGTGGTGGAGATCGCCCGTGCCCTTGTCGCGATGGACCCGGAGAACCCGGAGCGGCATGAGCTGCTCGCCGCGATGCTGACCCGGCCCGGGACCTACGACGAGGCGATGGCCGTGGAGCGGGAGGCGACCCGGCTGCGGGCCCTCGATACCGGCGCGGCCGCACCGGCGGGAGACTGGCGGCTGCTGACCGCGCACCGGCTGACCCGGGCCGGCCGCCTCGACGACGCCGAGACGGTCCTGCGGCCCGCGGTGGCCGACCCCGCCGCGGCGGTTCCGCTCGCCCTGCTCCTGCAGCAGCAGGGCCGGACGGCCGAGGGTGAGGCCCTGCTGCGCGAACATCCGAAGGCGTCCGAGCCGGCCGTCCTCTTCGCGCTCTTCACCCTGCTGAGCAGGGACGGGCGCACCGAGGAGGCGGAGGCGCTGCGCCCGGCCGGCGGCTGGCCGCACGAGCGGGCGCGGCGGCGCGGCCACCGGAACCCGGTTCGCACCCCCGGCGTGACCTGGAGCAGCCTCGGCTCGCAGCCGGATCCCTATCTCAGCATCTGGGGCATCGACGTCGCGAGCTACAGCAGTGTCAGCGGCGGCTCCTACGGCGGCGGCTCCGACGGTGGCGGCTCCTTCGGCGGTGGATTCGACGGCGGCTCCTATGGCGGTGGGTTCGACGGTGGCGGCGGGAGTTCCTCCTCCGGTGGCTACTCCGGTGGCGGCTTCTGACGGGTCGCGAGCAGGGCGGTCGCCAGCAATGGGACGACCGCAACGGCGTAGAGCACGGGCAGCGCCAGCGGCAGGGCGAAAGCGGCGTACAGGGCGACCGCACCGACCTCGGCGGCGAAACCGCTGATCGACAGGACCGTGGTGCGCGCCGGACCGGTGATCGTCTCCTGCAGGCGGGTCTCGGCGTGCACCATGGCGAACTGGAGCAGGCCGAACGCGGCCGAGACGGCGATCATGCCGGCCAGGTGCGGCACCAGCGAACCGGCCGCCATCAGCGCGGCGGCCAGCAGCAGCGCGCCCGCGAGCGGGCGCGGCGAGGTGGGCGGCACCCGGCCGGCCAGCGCGCTGCCGGCCGCCATCGCCAGCGCGGTCACGGCGAAGAGCAGGGGTACGGCTGACGTCAGCGCACCCTTGTCCCGGGCGAGCAACGGCAGATATTCGTCGAGGGCGCTGAACCCGGGCACCGCCGCGGCGACCAGGACCGCCCGGGCGACGTGCCTGCTGCCGACCGCTTCCCGCAGACCCGACCGGAGCGTAGCCAGGTAACCCAGGCCCTCCGCCGTCTCTTCGGAACTGCTGTCGTCCGTACCGGAAAGGGGTTTCTCGGGGAGGCGGAGCGCGAGCAGACCGCCCAGGGCGACCGTCGCGATGCTGGCGAGGCCGACCGCCAGGTAGCCGCCGGCGGCGTAGGCGGGTGCGGCGAGCAGCGTCGCGGCGAGCATCGCGAGCAGCGCGACCGTGCCGGACCGGCCGATCACCCGGGCGTAGGCGGTGGAGTCGCCCAGATCGTCGTAGACGAGCGCCTCCAGCGTGCCGGAGCCGAGCGCGCCGCCGATGCCCCACAGGACGAAGCCCAGGGCGAAGCCCGGGTAGGCCGGCCAGATCAGCCAGCAGGCGAAACCCGCCGCGGTGACGGCCTGGCCGAGCGCGTAGAGCCGCTTACGCGACCAGACGTCGGCGAGCGCCCCGGCCGGGACCTCGCACACGAAGGAGACCACCGACCAGATCGCGAACAGCGACGAGATCTCGCCGGTGGTGAGCCCGGTGTCGGCGAAGAGCAGGGCGTAGACCGGGTAGAGGAGCACGCCCTCCTCGAGGGCACGCACCACGTGGAACAGGCGGTGTCAGCGTCAAACCGGGTGCATGCCCCCAGTCTGCCGCGGCTGTCAAAGCAATTCGGCCTCGTCGGCGGCGGCCCGGCCGGACTCCCAGCCCTCCAGGCTGTCCACCCGGCGGCCCCGGGCCCGCACGGTCCGCGGGAAGGCCCGGTCCATCGCCTCGTGCACCTGGACCTCGCGATTGCGCAGCACCGGCAGCAGGTCGTGGCCGGCGAACTCGCGCTCGGCCGCCTGCCGGAGCCGCTCGCCGATCCGGATCGCGTAGGCGACCAGGAACGAGCGCCGGAACGCCTTCACCCGGGCCTTGCCCTTGGCCGGCTCGTCGCGGGTCATCGCCCGGTTGGCCTGCACCAACAGCGACGTGTAGAGCAACTCCACCGCCTCGATGTCGGCGTCGAAGCCGAAGACCGTGCTGAAGCCCAGCTCCGGCGACCAGACGGTACGGCAGGTGTTCGCCCGGGCCACCGCGTCCAGCAGGCTCGCCTTCTCGCTCTCGTACGGGTGGTCCACCCCGATCCGGCGGGCGAACGGTGTCACGTCCACATCCGGGGCGGTGACCTCCTCGATCCGGTACCGGGTGATCAGCTCCTGGGCCTTGGCGCTGTACGTCTCCGCCTCGGCCGGGAAGTCGGTCGCCTCCGCCTTGGCCAGCAACGCCCGGACCCGGTCGAGGATGCGCCGGTCGGCGTGGTGGTGGACGGTGGTGTCCGCGGTGCCCGGCGGCGGGATGAGGACCTCGATGGCGGGCAGCCGGCGCAGCTCGCAGAGCAGGTCGAGGGAGGCGTCCAGGACGGCGATCCGGTCCTGGCGCTTGCGCTCGTGGGCCGGGGCCGGGATCTGGGCCCGCCAGCGCTCGTCGACCGGATCCTTGCCGCGCAGGAACGCGGTCGCCGCCTCGGTGACCAGCCGCGCCTGGATCGGGTTGCCCCGCCGGGCGACCGCCCGGTGCAGTTCGAGAGGCTGCCAGCCGTTGCGGAACAACCGGTCGAACTGCTCGGCCAGCGCCGCGTCGAGGGCGGCGTCCGCCTCGGCAGCCGGCGCGCCGGTCAGCAGGTCAAGCGCAGTTTCATGATCGAGGTCTCCGGCCCGGGCCCGGTCGACGATCTCGCGGGCCGTCATGGGAGCCCATGGTAGTTGCCGGACTCCGGGCTCCCGCCCGTAGGGAGATCAGCACCACATCCGCCGGGAGCGGCGAGGGCGGGGAGGGCGGTGCGGGCCCTCCCCGCCAGGGGTGGCGATCACGCCGCTGGGCCTCAGACGTCGAGGTCGTTCTCGATGCGGCGCAGCTGGTGCCGGGACATCGCCAGGTTCGCGCGGTCCCGGCGCAGCGCCACGTACAGGAACAGGCCCTTGCCGGACCGGCTCGTGAGCGGCCGGATCATGTGGTACTGGGTGTCCAGCGTGATGAGGATGTCCTCGATCTTCTCGGAGAGGTTGAGCATCTCCATGGCCCGCAGCTTCGCCCGGACCACGTCGGTGTTGCCGGCAGCCGCGACGGTCAGGTCGAGTTCCTTGCCGCCTCCGAGGGTCCCCAGGGCCATGCCGCTGGTGTGGTCGACGAGAGCGACGCCGATGCAGCCGTCGATCTCCATGATTTCCTTGAGTGCGGTGTCCATGTCGGGCATGGGATTCGTTCCTCCGTTGCGGTGGGATGGCGGCCCGCGTCCTGCTCGGACGGTCGAGCCGATCGGGCGCGGCGGGTGCCACGCCGTCTGGTGCGGCGGTGCCGCGGTTCATCTGCCGGTCAGCCGGCCGCCTGGCGGCGGCGCGCGACGTTGGGCAGGGTGGCCATCGGGGTCCGCCGGGCGAGCGGCGTCGATGGACCGGACTGCGTGGGGATCTCCGGCCGCAGCTGCGGCGCGGACTCCAGGGCGAGGATCCGGACGATGCGGCGAACACATCGCCGGGCCTCCAGGTGCACCATGGCGAGATTCGCGTCGCCGGAGGTGACCACGGTGAGCAGCGCGTTCGGCCCCGCGGTGTACGAGGTGATGTAGCCGCCGTCGCACTCGACCACGGATTCCCGCAGTTCGCCGTGGTCGACGGCGTGCGCGAAGCGGCGGGCCAGGGCCAGGTGGGCGGCCGCCAGCGCGGCCAGGGTGTCCGGCTCGAGTCCGTGCGAATCGTGCGCGACGACCAAGCCGTCCGCGGTGGCGAGCACGCTGCCGGAGAGTTCGGGCACCCTGCTTCGCAGGCGGCCGAGCTCCTCGAGTACCGCCGGGTCCACCGTCATCCTCTCCTCGCTCCTTCGGCTGGTCGGGGGTGCGCGCGTCACCGCAGTGCCCGCAATGCGGTGCGTATGCGCTTGAGCAGGACTTCGTCGGTGCCCTGGTGCACCGGCGGGTTCTCGGCGGCTGCCATCTCCTTCGGCAGCTTGGCGCCGGGTTTGCGGCGGGCCAGCCGGGGCGGCCGGTACACCCCCGCGTTGTTGTCGGCGGCCGGCGTGGCGGCCAATGGCGGTTCACTGTTCGGCGGCGGGGTCCGGGCCGTCACCGGCTCCGGCCCGCTGATCACCGGTACGGTCGGCGCGTCCGCGACGTCCACGGCGGGACGGGCGACCGGCACCGAGACGCCGCGCGGCTGGGGGAGCCGGACGAAATCGGGGCCGTCGGCGGCCCGTACCGCGGGCAGCTCGATCAGCCCGAGCGCCGCGAGGCGCCGCAGCTCCTGGATGGTCGCGAAGCCCGCGCGGCCCAGCAGCAGAGCCAGATCGGCCGGGGTGCGCTGGCCGTCGGCGTGCACCAGCAGCTCCCACTGCAGCGCGGTCAGCACGACCCGTTCCCGCGGTGCCCGGGTGACCGGGATGACCGGCGCGGTGTCGATCCGCGGATTCGGCAGGATGTCGTCGAGCAGCCGGACCCGGCGGCGCACCTCCCGGTCGATCGCGGCCGCGTCGACGTGCACCACCGCGCCGAGCCAGTGCGCCGCGTCCGGCACGAACTTCGCCGGGGCGGACGGCGAGCTCAGCACGAAATAGGCCGCGTCGTAGATCGCGCCGAGCACACAGAGCTCCAGCTCACCCTGGGTGAGGTGGCCCTGCTCGACCAGGAGCTGCCCGACCCGGGCGGTGGAGGTGCCCAGGTCCAGCGCGTTCTGCCAGGTCCGCCCGGCCAGCCGCCCGGAGGAGGTCAGCAGGGCGCCGACCCCCGGCGCGGCCGGTGACTCGGCGTAGACGATCCGCCCCTCGAAGACGTAGACCGCGCCGCCCGGGTGGCCGCCGACCACCAGCGCGCCGGTCTGCCGCTCGCCGGCGACCTGCGTGAGCAGGCTCCCGGGCGCTGCGGTCTTCGTGGGTGTCACCACAAACTCCTGTTCAGGTCGCGACCAGTTCGTCGGCGAGGCGTTGCATCTGTCGGCGGGCCACGGCGAGGTTGCCGCGCACCCGGTCCAGCCACACGTAGAGCACCAGCCGGCTGTCGAACTCGGTCTGGACGATCCGCAGGAGGTGATAGCCGCCGGCGGTGGTGATGATCAGGTCTTCGAGCAGGTCGTGCGGGATGGCCGAGACGAACAGCGAGCGGCTGTTCGCGGCCTGGACCACCTCCGCCGTGCCGGCCGCCGCGGCCTCGTGGTCCGCATTGGGTGCGGCTCCGGTCGTGGCGACCGGGAACCCCGTGGTGTAGTCGACGATGCTGGCCCCGACAGCGCCGGGGATCGTCATGGCCTCCTGCAGACAGTGGTCGACGCCGGGCACATCACTCCTCAGCGCTTCGTCGCTCACGGGCCTCGTTGCCCCGATGGCGTCCGGTGCCTCCCGCGCCGCCACCGTGGGCCATCCTCCGGTGACACTGCGGCGACAAGTCGCACGTTTTGTGCGTCATGGTCCGGTCAGCGCTACCGGCCGCGAGCGCGGCCTGCGCGGGCCGGGTGCGGCTCGCAGTCGTACGGCGGTGCGGTGCCCGAGCGCGCCCAGGTCCACCCCGGCCACCTCACCGAGCCAGTGCCGTTCGCCGGGCACGAACCGGGCCGGCGCGTCATCCTGCTGCAACAGTTCGTGGGCGGCGTCGGCGATCACCGCCACCACCCGCAGGGTCAGCTCGTTCTGGCCCAAGCGGCCGTCCCGTAGCAGCACCCGCCCGACCCGGTGCGAGCCACGGCCCTCGGCGTACGCCGCCCGCCACGTGTGCGGGGAAAGCCGGCCGGAGGAGACCAGGCGCTCGCCGATGCCGGGACGCGCCGGCGTCTCGGCATAGGTGATACGCCCGGCGGTCAGATAGAGCACCCCGCCGGGGGTGCCGCCGACATGCAGCGCGCCGGTACGGCCCGACTCGCCCAGGTCGGTGAGCAGGCGCCGCATCGACGCGGTCGCCGGTGAACCAGGAATCACGGAACGTCATCCTGGGCTTCATCGAGTCCCGTCGTCGCACGGCCGGTGCGCTGTTCCGTTCGGGGTCACCCACCCGGGTCGCGTAACGTGATCGTCACATACGTCGATCTCGGGAGGTTTCATGCCGGTCCGGTGGGAAAAGATCGTGGTGGACGCGCAGGACCCGGCACGGCTCGCCCGGTGGTGGGCCGAGGCGCTCGGCTACGTGATCGTCAACGAGCAGTCGGACGAGGTCGAGATCCGCCGGAGCCGGGACGAGTTGCCCGCTCTGCTGTTCACCCCGGTGAAGGACGTCAAGGCGGTGAAGAACCGGCTCCACATGGATCTGCGCCCGGAAGATCAGGAAGCCGAGGTCGAGCGGCTGGTGGACATGGGCGCCCGGCCGGCCGACATCGGTCAGGGCGACGACGTCCCGTGGATAGTGCTGGCCGACCCGGAAGGCAACGAGTTCTGCGTGCTCGGGTCCCGCTCCCGATAGGGGCATCCGGCTTAGGGTGGGATCATGACGGCCGCCGACGCCCAGCGGTGGGCATCCGAGCCCGCCAAGGACAGTGGGTACGGGCGTACGCCGTACCAGCGCGACCGGGCCCGGGTGCTGCACTCGGCCGGGTTCCGGCGGCTCGCGGCCAAGACCCAGGTGCACACCGCCGGGTCGGACGACTTCCTGCGGACCCGGCTCACCCACTCGCTGGAGGTGGCCCAGATCTCCCGGGAGATGGGCGCCCGGCTCGGCTGCGACCCGGACGTGGTGGACGTCGCCGGGCTGGCGCACGACATCGGGCACCCGCCGTTCGGGCACAACGGCGAGGCCGCGCTCGACATCGTCGCCCAGGACTGCGGGGGCTTCGAGGGCAACGCGCAGACCCTGCGGGTGCTCACCCGGCTGGAGGCGAAGGTGCCCGGCGCCGGCCTCAACCTGACCCGGGCCGCCCTCGACGCCTGCTCCAAGTACCCGTGGTTCCGCAAGCCGGGCAGCCGCAAGTTCGGGGTCTATCCGGACGACCGGCCGGTCTTCGAGTGGCTGCGGCAGCCGCGCACCGACGAGCGCCGGTGCCTGGAGGCGCAGGTGATGGACTGGGCGGACGACGTGGCTTACTCGGTGCACGACGTCGAGGACGGCATCCACGGCGGCTACCTGAGCCTGCGCCCGCTGCTGCACGACCCGGACGAGCGGGCCGCCCTCTGCGCGGACGTGGCCGCCACGTACTCCGCGGAGAGCGCCGGTGACCTGGGCGCCGCGCTGGACCAGTTGCTGGCCGACCCGGCGGTGGTGGCGGTGGCCGACTACGACGGCGGCTATCCGGCGCAGGTCGCCCTCAAACGGATGACCAGTGTGCTGACCGGGCGGTTCGTGTCGTCCGCGGTCGGCGCCACGCACAGCCGGTTCGGCACCGATCCGATGCGCCGCTACGACGCGGATCTCGTGGTGCCGCGTACCGTGCGTGATCAGTGCGCCCTGCTCAAGGGCATGGCGTTGCGTTACGTGATGCGCACCCGGGCCGCCGAGGACTGGTACGACCAGCAGCGCACCATCCTGGTCGAGTTGGTGGAGGCGCTCACCCGTACCCCGGAGAGGTTGGATCCGCTGTTCCGGCCGCAGCATGCGGCCGCCGCCGACGATGCCGCCGCGCTCCGTGTGGTGATCGACCAGGTGGCCTCGCTGACCGATCACGCGGCGGTGGCCTGGCACCGGACCCTGGTGGCGGCCCGCCGATAGCGCGAGGCAGGATGTATGCCGTGGCGGGCAGGGTCAAGGACGAGGACATCGCACTGGTCCGTGACCGGAGTTCGATCGTCGACGTGATCAGCGAGACGGTGACGCTGCGGTCGGCCGGTGGCGGCAATCTGAAGGGGCTGTGCCCCTTCCACGACGAGAAGACTCCGTCGTTCAACGTGTCCCCCGCCCGCAATGTCTATTTCTGTCACGGTTGTGGGCAGGGTGGCGACGCCATCAAGTTCCTGATGGACGCGGAGCACCTGTCGTTCATCGAGTCGGTCGAGCGGCTCGCCGGCAAGGCCGGCATCCAGCTGCGTTACGACACCGACACCGGCGGCCCGGCCGCGCCGCGGCCGCAGACCGGGCAGAAGCAGCGCCTGCTGGCCGCGCACGTCGCCGCCGTCGACTTCTACCGCGAGCAGTTGGGTACGCCGGGGGCGCGCAAGGCGCGCGAGTTCCTGGCCGAGCGTGGTTTCGGCCGGGACGCGGCGGAGAAGTACGGCTGCGGTTTCGCCCCGGACAGCTGGGACATGCTCAGCAAGCACCTGCGGATGAAGGGCTTCACCGCGGAGGAGCTGACCGCGGCCGGCCTGTCGAAACCGGCCCGGTCCGGCTCGCTGATCGACCGGTTCCGGCGCCGGCTGCTCTGGCCGATCCGGGACCTGAGCGGTGACGTGATCGGGTTCGGGGCGCGCAAGCTCTTCGAGGACGACGACGGCCCGAAATACCTGAACACGCCGGAGACGCCGATCTACAAGAAGTCGCACGTGCTCTACGGCATCGACCACGCCAAGCGGGAGATCGCCAAGCGGGGCCGGGCGGTGATCGTCGAGGGTTACACCGACGTGATGGCCTGCCACGAGGCCGGCGAGCCGACCGCGGTGGCGACCTGCGGCACGGCGTTCGGGGTGGACCACATCCAGGTGCTGCGCCGGCTGCTGATGGACAGCGACAGCTTCACCGGCGAGATCATCTACACCTTCGACGGGGACGCGGCCGGGCAGAAGGCGGCGCTGCGGGCGTTCGAGGAGGATCAGCGGTTCGTCGGGCGGACCTTCATCGCGGTCTCGCCGGACAACATGGACCCGTGCGAGCTGCGGCTGGCCCGCGGTGACCTCGCGGTCCGCGACATGATCGCCGGCCGCGAGCCGCTGGTGGACTTCGCGCTGCGGCAGACCCTCGCGAAATTCGATCTCGACACCGTCGAGGGCCGGGTGGAGGCCATGCGGCGCGCGGCGCCGCTGGTGGCGAAGATCAAAGACCGGGAGAAACGCCCGGAGTACGCGCGCAAGCTCGCCGGCGACCTCGGCATGGACCTGGAACCCGTGCAGCGGGCGGTGAACTCGGCGGTGCGCGGGGACGCGGCGGCGCCGCAGCCGCAGCGGGGCGCGCAGTCGTCGGCTGCCGACTCGCCGCAGCGGCTGGTGGAGCGCGAGGCGCTGAAACTGGCCCTGCAGGAGCCGGTGCTGGCCGGGCCGATGTTCGACGCGCTCGGCCCGGAGAACTACGGCGACGCGGTCCTGCAGGCGGTCCGGGAAGCGGTGACCCACGCCGGTGGGGCGTCCTCGGCCACCGGCGGCGCGGTCTGGATCGAGAAGGTCCGCGACTCGTGCGCCGACCTCGGCGGCCAGGTGCTGGTCAGCGAGCTGGCGGTCGAGCCGCTCTACGTCGACGGCCCGGTCGACCCGCGCTATGTGCAGATCACCCTGGCCCGGCTGCAGGGTGGCGCGCTGGCCACCCGGATCCGTGATCTGAAGTCCAAGGTGCAGCGGCTCAACCCGGTCACCCACAAGGATCAGTACCTTGCGCTGGCCGGGGAGCTCTTCTCGCTGGAACAGCAGGCCCGTGCCCTGCGTGAACAGGCGGCAGGTGGATTGTGAAGCTCTTCCGACGGCGCCCGCGGCTCCCGCAGGAGTCCCGTCCGCCCCTGGAGGCCGACGAGCGGGTGCTGGCCTGGTGCCCGGTGGCCGAGTCCACCGACGAGGTGGTGGTCGCCACCAACCGGGGGATCTGGCTGCCGTCGGCGGTGGAGCGGCTCGGCTGGCACGAGATCCACAAGGCGGCCTGGTCCGGGCGGGAGCTGCGGATCACGCCGGCCGAGGTGGCCGAGGAACGGGACGGTTACACCGTCCTGGTGGACGGCCCGGTGCGGTCGTTCCTGCTGCTGGAGCCCGGTGAGCTGCCCGATCAGGTACGAGCGCGGGTCACCCGCTCGGTGGCGTACACGACGCACCACGCGCTGCCGGAGGGCGCGGTCCGGGTGGTCGGCCGGCGGGTCAGCGGGCGCAACGGGCTGAGCTGGGCGGTGCGGTACGACGCGGGCACCCCGGTGGAACGGGCCGAGGTGGTCGAGGCGACCGACGAGTTGGTGGGCGCTGCGCGGGATTCTGTCGTACCCCCTCCGTAGGGTCTGCGGATGTGTCCTCTCTCATCAGCGCGCGCGGTCTGATCAAACGGTTCGGCGACTTCACCGCGGTCGACGGCATCGACGTCGACGTGCGGGCCGGTGAGGCGTTCGGCTTCCTGGGGCCGAACGGCGCCGGCAAGAGCTCCACCATGCGCATGATCGGTTGTGTCTCCCCACCAACGGGCGGTGAGCTGCGGATCCTCGGGATGGATCCGCAGCGCGACGGCCCCAGGATCAGGGCGCGACTGGGCGTCTGCCCGCAGCTTGACAATCTCGATACCGAGCTGACCGTCCGGGAGAATCTGACGACCTACGCCCGGTTCTTCGGCATCCCCCGCAAGGTGGCCCGTGCCCGGGCCGCCGAGCTGCTCGAGTTCGTGCAGCTCGGCGAGCGCGCCGACAGCAAGGTGGAGCCGCTCTCCGGCGGGATGAAACGGCGACTGACGATCGCCCGGGCGCTGGTCAACGAGCCCGACATCGTGCTGCTCGACGAGCCCACCACCGGTCTCGACCCGCAGGCCCGCCACCTGGTCTGGGAGCGGCTGTTCCGGCTCAAGCAGCAGGGCGTGACGCTGGTGCTGACCACGCACTACATGGACGAGGCGGAGCAGCTCTGCGACCGCCTGGTGGTGATGGACGGCGGCCGGATCGCCGCCGAGGGCTCGCCCCGCGAGCTGATCGAGCGCTATTCGACGCGGGAGGTGGTGGAGCTGCGCTTCGCCACCGAGGAGCAGGGCACCTATGCGGAGAAGATGGCCGGCATCGCCGACCGGTTCGAGGTGCTGCCCGACCGCATCCTGCTCTATGTGGCCGACGGCGACGAGGCCCTCGCCGAGGTGCACCGGCGTTCGCTCAGCCCGTCCAGCGCCCTGGTCCGGCGCAGCAGCCTGGAGGACGTCTTCCTGCACCTCACCGGCCGGACGCTGGTGGACTGATGACCGCCTCGGCCTATGTTCTGGAATATCACCTGGTCAACTACCGCCGGACCTGGCGGGCGAGCGCGCTCTCCACGCTGGTGCTGCCGCTGCTCACCATGCTCGGCTTCGGCATCGGCGTGGGGGGTTATGTCACGGCCGGCGTCGAGGGCGTCGACTATCTGGACTGGCTGGTTCCCGGCCTGATCGCCTCGGCCGCCGCGCAGACCGCGATCGGCGAGTCCACCTGGCCGGTGCTGAGCTATTTCGAGTGGCTGAAGGTCTATTTCGGGCAGGCGGCCGCGCCGCTGCGGGTGGCCGACATCGTCACCGGCCACCTGGCCTTCATGCTCTTCCGGGTGCTGATCAGTGCGGCCGCGTTCCTGCTGGTGGCGGCGTTGTTCGGCACGCTGCACTCGCTGTCGGCGCTGGCCGTGCTGCCGATCGCGGCGCTCACCGGGCTGGCCCTGGCCGCGCCGGTGATGGCATACAGCGCGAGCGTCACCAGCGACAGCTATCTGGCGATCCTGATGCGGTTCGCGGTGCTGCCCATGTCGCTCTTCTCCGGGGTGTTCTTCCCGGTCGAGTCGCTCGGCGTGCTGCGCTGGGTGGCCTATGTGTTGCCGCTCTGGCACGGGGTGGACCTGTCCCGGGCTGCCACCCTGGGTGTCTGGCCCGGGTGGGACGGGCTGTGGCACCTGCTCTACCTGATGGTCTGGGGCGCGGCGGGATGGTTCCTGGCGGTCCGGCGCTTCGGCAAGCGACTGGTGGTGTGACGTGCTGACCTTGGTTCTGCCGAAACTGGTGTCCTTCGAGGGGATGGGCCGGCGGTCCGCCTCGGTCGCCGAGCGCAACGTCACCGCGCTCGGCTCGGCGTACTGGTTGGTGATGCTGGGCGGCTTCCTGGAGCCGGTGCTCTACCTCTTCTCCATCGGGATCGGGGTGGGGCAGCTGATCGGCGACATCAGGCTGCCCGGCGGTGTCGTGGTGGGTTATGCGGAGTTCGTCGCCCCGGCGATGCTGGCGGCGTCGGCGATGAGCGGGGCGCTCTCCGAGACCACCTTCAATTTCTTCGGCAAGATGAAATTCATGCGGCTGTACGAGGGCATGCTCGCCACTCCGGTGCGGCCCATCGAGATCGCGCTCGGCGAGCTGGCCTGGGCGATGATCCGCGGCAGCATCTACTCCGCGGCCTTCCTGGTGATCATGGTGGCGATGGATCTGACGTCGCCGATGCGGGCGCTGGCGGCCTTCCCGGCGACGGTCCTGGTCGGGTTCGCGTTCGGGGCGCTCGGCATGACGACGTCCACGCTGATCCGCAGCTGGCAGGACTTCGATCTGATCGGTTCGGCCCAGTTCGCCCTTTTTCTCTTCTCCGGGACGTTCGTGCCGGCCACGGCCTATCCCGCGGTGCTGCGCTGGCTGGTCGAGGTCACCCCGCTGTACCGGTCGGTCGACCTGATCCGCGGCATCACCACCGGCACCGTCGGGTGGGTGCAGGTGCTCGACGTGGTCTACCTGCTGGTGCTTCTCGCCGTCGGTCTGACCGTCGCCGGTCGCCGGATGGAGCGCATGCTGTGCAAGTGAGGTCCCGTCCCGGAGGTTAGGCGGGGCTGTTGCCGGGCAACAAGCATCAAGGCCGTAATCGCACGTGGCAGCGGGGAGGGCAGCGTGCGGTCGGCCGGGAGCCGTCGGTTCACCCGGAGGGAAGCCCCGCGATGAAACTTCGCCACAAATCCGAAGAAGAGCCGGGCCGGCACGCCTCGGCCGGTCACGCCGAGCCCACAGCGGCCGACGGTCCTGACGCGGCCGGCGCCCGGCGCCGTGGCGCCGCCGATTACGACGCGGCCGCCGCGGCCACGACCCGGACGGCTGAGGACCGCGATCCCGACCTCTCGGCCCCCGGGCCGGACGAGGGGCCGGACAAACCCAGCCAGCTCCGCTTCAAAGGCGTCTTTGCCGCGGTGCGCCGCACGTTCAAGCAGTTCTCCGAGGACAACATCTCCGACTGGGCGGCCGCGCTCACCTACTACGGCGTGCTGTCGATCTTCCCGGCCATGATCGTGCTGATCTCGCTGCTCGGCCTGGTCGGCACCGACGGCCAGAAAGCGGTCAGCGACGCGATCAAGGAGATCGCCCCCAATGACCAGCTGCAGAACCTCGTGCAAACCGTGCTCGGCCAGGTGAAGGACCAGGGCACCGCCGGCTTCGCGGCGATCATCGGTCTGCTGGTGGCCTTCTGGTCGGCGTCGGGCTACATTGCCGCGTTCATGCGCGCTTCGAACGCCATCTACGACGTGCCGGAGGGCCGCCCGGTCTGGAAGACCCTGCCGATCCGCGTCGGCGTCACCGCGCTGGTCGGCGTGATGCTGGTCCTCTCCGCGGCGATCGTCATCTTCACCGGTGACATCGCCCGCGTGGTCGGCGAGCAGATCGGCCTCGGCGAAGTCGCCGTCACGACGTGGAGCATCGCCAAGTGGCCCGTCCTGGTCGCGCTGGTCAGCCTGATGTTCGCGGTCCTCTACTGGGCCTCGCCGAACGCGAAGACCGGCGGTTTCCGCTGGGTCAGCCCCGGCGGCATCTTCGCGGTCGTCCTCTGGGTGGCGGCCTCCGCGGCCTTCGCCATCTACCTGGCCAACTTCGCCAACTACAACAAGACGTACGGCACGCTCGGTGGTGTCATCGCCTTCCTGGTCTGGCTCTGGATCTCCAACATCGCCATCATGCTCGGCGCCGAACTCGACGCCGAACTGGAACGCGGCCGCGCCATCGCAGCCGGCCACCCGGCCGACGACGAGCCGTTCCTGGAGCTGCGCGACACGCGCAAGCTCAAGAAGGGCAGCGAGCACGGCCTAAGCCAGAATTAGCGCCCCTGCCCGCCTGTTCCGGTGCGCCGCCGCTCCCCGCGGTGGCGCACCGTTTCGTTGCCAGCCCGCGCCCTGCGGTGGCGCACGGTTTCGTTGCCGGCTCGCGCCGCGCGGTGGCGCACGGTTTCGTTGCCCAGCCCGCGCCTCGCGGGTAATGCGGGCATGCGATTAGGTCGGTTCGCGTGCCGCCGTTGGCTGGTCACCCCCTGACGGAGTAAGTCCTTTCCTCTTTCCCGGCGTCGAACGCGGAATGTCTTCGAGCGCAGACGCTGTCAGACGCCGAGGCCCCACAGATGTCCTCGCCTGCGACGTTTCCGTCCAGGACTTCCTGCCTAGGTCGCAGGACTTTTGAAGGCGGCACCCTGATCGCGACAGATCTCCAGACCTTTCCTGAGCCGGTATAACTCTGTTCTTTGGGTAGAAGTGTCTATTCACGGTTGGGACCCTCGGCTCCTGACTTTATCTGCAGATCTTTATGGCTGAGTTGCGCCCACCCCTCGCGATCTTGATGTTTTCGGGCCACCGTCATCGCAAAGCTGGACAAGTTCTGTGGGCGAGACGGACTCCGCGCTCCGAAAGTCGTCCAGCTTCGGCGGCTCAGCCTGACGGCCTAGCTCCGCCCAGCCTGTTCCGCGGCGTCCCCGCCCAGGCGCGGCGGTTCGGCTCCGATCCGGCGGCCCGGCCTGGCGGCCCGGCTCCAGGCCGCCAGCCGTCTTGGCCTGCCGGGCCCGGCACCGCCCGGCCCGGCACCGCCCGGTCCGGCCCCGCTCGGCCTGGCCCGGCCCGGCCCTGCGCGGCTTGGCCTGGCCTCGCCTGGCTGCCTGGCCTCTCGGATGCAGCCTGTCGGTCGACGCCCCGGCGGCTCGCGGACTCATCGTCCTGGCGAAAGGCGCGAGCGTGAGGCGTCGGGAGCGAGCCGCACATCGACCCCTCTTCGGGCAGCTCCGGACGAATCGACGCCGGTGCTAGGTGCGGCACCACGCCGGACTTTCGCGTCAGGAAGCAAAAGTTTTTATTGATCATGCAGAAGGTATGGACGGCTGTGACGGAACGGGCCTACTGTGACGGGCACCACTCCATCGGAGGTGTTCGTTGTACCTGACCGATGCACCCCATTTGCGAATCCTTCGCCTGCTCCGTGACGAAGGCCCGGTCTCCCGCGCTGAGCTGGGCGATCGCCTCGAGCTGAGCCGGCCGCGCCTGCTCGCCGAGGTCGAGCGCCTGGTGGCCGCCGGGCTGATCGCTGAGGCCGGGATGGCCGCCTCGCGGGGTGGCCGCCGGTCGACGCTCGTCGAGTTGCATCCGGATCTGCGCTTCGCGGCGGTCGACCTCGGCGCCACCTCGATCGACGTCGAGGTGACCAACGGGCGGCTGGAGCCGCTGGCGGCCTACCGGGAGGCGGCCGACATCCGCTCCGGCCCGCGGGCGACCCTGCACCGGGTCAACGATCTGCTGGCCAAGGCCAAGACCGAGGGGGTGTACGAGCGGCTCGACGCGGTCGGGATCGGTGTCCCGGGACCGGTCAGCTTCCGCGACGGCGTGCCGGTATCACCGCCGATCATGCCGGGCTGGGATCGGTATCCGGTGCGCGAACTGCTCGCCCGTGAGCACGGGTGCCCGGCGGTGGTGGACAACGACGTCAACATCATGGCGATCGGTGAGCGGCACGGCGGGGTCGCCCACTCGGTCGACGACTTCCTCTTCGTGAAGATCGGCACCGGGGTGGGCTGCGGCATCCACCTGGCCGGCGCGGTCTTCCGCGGGGTCGACGGGTGTGCCGGCGACATCGGGCACATCCAGGTGGAAGCCGGCGGCCCAGCCTGTTCGTGCGGCAACACCGGCTGTCTGGAGGCGCTGTTCAGCGGCGCGGCCTTGGCCCGGGACGCGCTCGCGGCGGCCCGCTCCGGCGAGTCGCCGGCTCTCGCGCTGCGGCTGGCCGCGGCCCGGCCGGCCCGCTCCGGCGCCGGGCGGGCG
>NZ_JBEZZB010000044.1:0-64229 GCF_040638955.1 Actinoplanes sp. NPDC024001 | reverse complement strand
CCGGGATCGTGGCGGGTGCCGGGATCGTGGCGGGTGCCGCCGAGACCGGGGCCGGTGCCGGCGCCGAGATCGGAGCCGCTGAGACGGGTGCGGGCGCCGGCGGCGCCGAGGCCTGAGCGGCGGTCGGGCCGGAGACCGGCGCGGTCGGCACCGAGGCCCGGCCGGGGCGGTTGAGCTGGCCGGGGACGAACGGCGGGGCCGCGGGCGCGTCGCCGGGCATCGCCGCGTCCAGGCCCATCCGGTCCTGCAGCAGGCGGGCGACCTGGCGGCTCACCTCGGCCGGGTCGGCACCGTCGGCCAGGTCCAGGCGCAGGCTGTGGGCACCCGCGGGGGTGGCCCGCAGGGACGCGTCGCGGACGCCCTCGACCTCGCGCACGGCGGCGAGGATGTCCTGGACGTCGAAGCCCTCCTGGCGCTCCTGAGCCGGCAGCACGTCACCGCGACGCAGGTGCGTCGCGATGCGCGCCAGGGCGGGCGCCTCGGCCGATGGCTCCACGGACGGCGGCTCCGGGACTCGGGGGACGTCCGGCTGGGCCGGGACGCGCTGCGGCAGCGCCCCTTTGTTCTCGTCGGGTGCACCGGCGGCGGGCGGGGCGTAGGGGGAGGTGAAGCTGGACGAATCGTACGACGGGCGGGCCACCGTGGCCGGGTTGTCCGCCGATCGTTTGTCCCCCGCCGGTGCGGTCTCCACCTGCGGGAGCCCCTGGGCCAGGGTGTCGGTGAGCAGCGCGTGACGGGATCGGGTGGGTTCAGCCGGGGTTATCTCTGGCTCCGTGGTCGGCGCCCAGTCAGGGCGAGGGCTCGAGGTGGGACGCGCCATCGGCACCGCGGCACGCTGGGTGACCACGGGCGGCATCTCCCGGTACGAGTCGTCCAGATCCCCCTCGTACGGAAAAGGGGGAGCACTGCTGGGCGCGGGAGCGTTCCCAGACGGGCGCCGATGACCGAGGATGTCAGCCAGCCGGCTGCGCTCTCCGGACCAGGGCGAAGCCGGCGTCTCAGCGGCGGGTTCGATCTTCCCGGAAGAGGGAATCTCGGAACCCTCCGGGTACGCGGGCGGCACGGGAACACCTGAGGAGGGGGCAGTGCCGAAAGACCGGCCGAAGGATCGGCCCTCCGCCGGACGCCGCCACGGCGGTATGTCCGCTCCCTGGTCCAATGCCGGGTTCGTGTTGGCCCACGGACTCTCGCCGTTCATCCAGCCGTTACCCCGTGTGCGGTCCCGCGAGTCGGCGCCGTTGCCACTCGCTGCGGCTCCGGTGTCTCCGGAATGCCCTGATTCATCCACCGCGTGCTCCTCGCTCGCCCCCGCTGAGGCTACCGTGTGGTTGCAGTGGCGATAAGTTGCAGCGTCGCGACAATTGCCCGCACGACCGCGACATGCGCCGATCCGGGCAATCCGCGACGCCAAACTGCGGGGACCGACCCCCTGGAGGTTCACAGAAATGACCGCTGCGTCCGGCGGGGCACAGACCGCACGACCGACCCGCCTGCCACGTTCGGCGCGCCGCAAGCAGTTGCTGGCCGCCGCGCAGCAGGTCTTCGTCGCGCACGGCTATCACGCCGCTGCGATGGACGACATCGCGGAGCGGGCGGGCGTCTCGAAGCCCGTTCTCTATCAGCACTTCCCCGGCAAGCTGGAGCTCTACCTGGCCCTGCTCGACACGCACTGTGACGCGATAATCGCCAAGGTGCGCGGGGCCATGCTGGCGACTCCCGACAACAAGGAGCGTGTGAAGGGCGCGGTTCGCGCGTACTTCGACTTCATGGATCACGAGAGCGAGGCCTTCCGGCTCGTCTTCGAGTCCGACCTGCGCAACGACCCCCAGGTGCGCCAGCGGGTCGAGCGGGTCGAGCAGGGCTGCATCGCCGCTGTGACCGACACCATCATCTCGGACACCGGCCTGCGGCCGGACCAGGCCGAGTTGCTCGCCTCCGGCCTCGCCGGAGCGGCCGGCCAGGCCGCGCAGTTCTGGCTGGCGAACGGCCGGCGTACGCCCAAAGCTGAAGCCGAAGCGCTCGTAGCTGCGCTGATCTGGCGTGGGATCGCCAGCTTCCCGTTGCAGGGCGGTTCAACGGCCGGAACGCCGCCGGAAATCGGATAGCCTTCGCTACGGAAGACGGTTGACAGAGGAGGGCTCCGTGGAGGTCAAGATCGGCGTGCAACATTCGCCGCGTGAGCTGGTGCTGGAGAGCGCGCAGACCCCGGCGGAGGTCGAGCAGGCGGTGACCGAGGCGATGGCCAAGGACAGCGTCCTGTCGCTCACGGACGAGAAGGGCCGCAAGGTGATCATTCCGATCGCCAAGGTGGCCTACGTGGAGATCGCCGAGGCGTCGCACCGCCCGTTCGGCTTCACCACTCGCTGAGGTACCGGGAGGGCGCCCTGGTCACAGGGTTCCCTCCCGTAAATTTGCTCTCCGGTGCACCCGACGTTCGTCGGGTAGACTCGTCTCGTCGCCGCCCGCGTCGATTTGCCTGGCCGATCCGGCCCGGCTCTTCCGCCCGGCGACTGCGCGTGCGGCCCGCCTCTTCGTGGCGTGTGGCCCGCGCCAATACGAGACCGCGCCCCAGGACACGACGGGCGCACCACGAGAGGGCACCCGTAAAACTTCATGACCGACAATGAGCAAGCTCTAGTACCCGTAACCACGCGCGCACCCGTCCGCCCGGACAGCCCCACGTTCGCCGATCTCGGCGTCCGCGCCGAAACGGTGGAAGCCCTGGCCAAGGCTGGGATCACCCACGCCTTCGCCATCCAGGAGTACGCGCTGCCGATCGCCCTGCGCGGCACCGACCTGATCGGCCAGGCGCCGACCGGCACCGGCAAGACCCTCGGCTTCGGTCTGCCGCTGCTGGAGCGCATCACCGCCCCGTCCGAGGGCGCCGACGGCCAGCCCCAGGCGCTGATCGTCGTTCCTACCCGTGAGCTGGGCCTCCAGGTGGCCCGCGACCTCGCCGCCGCGGGCAGCACCCGCGGCGTGCGAGTTCTCCCTATCTACGGCGGGGTGGCGTACGAGCCGCAGGTCGAGGCCCTGAAGAAGGGCATCGAGATCCTGGTCGGCACCCCCGGCCGCCTGCTCGACCTGGCCAAGCAGAAGCAGTTGAAGCTCGGCTCGATCCGGGCCCTGGTGCTCGACGAGGCCGACCGGATGCTCGACCTGGGCTTCCTGGAGGACGTCGAGAAGATCCTGGCCATGCTCCCCGAGCAGCGCCAGACGATGCTCTTCTCGGCCACCATGCCGGACCCGATCGTGGCGCTGTCCCGCCGGTTCCTGCACAACCCGGTCACCATCCACGCCGGGCACACCACGGAGAGCGGCCCGTCGCCGCTGACCAAGCAGGTCGTCTACCGCACCCACCCGATGAACAAGCTCGAGATGGTGGCGCGGATCCTGCAGGCCCGTGAGCGTGGCCTGACGATGATCTTCACCCGGACCAAGCGGGCCGCCGACCGGGTCGCCGAGGACCTCGACTTCCGCGGCTTCGCGGTCGCCGCCGTCCACGGCGACCTGGGCCAGGGCGCCCGGGAGCGGGCACTGCGCGCCTTCCGGACCGGCAAGATCGACGTGCTGGTCGCCACCGACGTCGCGGCCCGCGGCCTGGACGTCTCCGGCGTCACCCACGTGATCAACTACGACTGCCCGGAGGACCCGGACACGTACACGCACCGGATCGGCCGGACCGGCCGGGCGGGCGCGACCGGTGTCGCGGTCACGTTCGTGGACTGGGAGGACATGCCGCGCTGGGTCCTGATCGACAAGTCGATGGGGCTGAGCATGCCGGAGCCACCGGAGACGTACCACACCAGCGCCGCGCTCTACGCCGACCTGGACATCCCGACCGACGTCTCGGGCACCCTGCCGACCGCTGAGCGCAGCCGCGCCGGCCTCTCCGCCGAGGTCGAGGAAGACCTCGGCAGTGCGCGCCGGCCGGGCCGGGGCCGCAGTCCGCGGGGTGGTCGCACCCGCGGTGGTTCGGGTCCGTCCTCCTCGGCACCGACAGCCGAGGGCGACAGCGAGGGCGGTGAGCGGCCCAAGCGCCAGCGGCGCCGCCGCCGGCTGGGCGAGTCCGAGACCGACGCCCCGTCGGGCGCGCCGTCGTCGGACGTCCCCGAGACCCCGGCTGCCGGGGAGGAGCCCGCCGCACCGCGGACCCGGACCCGCCGGCGCCGTCCGGCAACGGCTGCGCCGGTCTTCTCGGACGATCCCGCGGCTTCGGCTCCGTCCGACGTTGCTCTGTCCGACGCTGCTCTGTCCGACGCCGCTCCGTCCGACGCTTCGTCGGATGCTTCGTCGGCGGAGGAGGGCGCTCAGCCTCGCCGCCGGCGCCGTCGCACCACCCGCACCGAGAGTGCGGCCGAGCTGAGCGGTCAGTCGGAGTCCTGACCGACCGCTGACGCACGGGACACCACCGGTGTCCCGTGCGTTGTCAGTTCCAGTGCTCCCCCAGCTCGGCCAGCACGTCGACGTTCAGCCGGTAGGCCGCGGACACCTCGGCCAGGAAAGCGTCCTGCTCGGCACCGGACCAGCGCACGGCGTTGAGCCGCTCCCGGTAACGAGCCCGGAACAGCGGCGGGTCGACCCCCTCGAACACGAAGAACCGGTAGCCCTGGCGGCGCAGCCCGTACGCCTTCACGATCGCCTCGCCCAGCCATTGACCGCCGGACAGGTCGCCGAGGTAGCGGGTGCAGTGATGCGCCACATAGCCGGTGGCCTGGTCGAACGCCGAGTACCGGATCCGGGTGCAGTAGGTGGTGGTGGACGGCAGCGCGGTCACCCGGCTCTGCCAGCGGGCCCCGTAGAGATAGCGCAGGTCGGCTTCGAGCGCCGGGATCCGGAACAGCTCGGGAAAGACGAACCGGCGGGCCACCGGATCCGTGGCCATCGCGGCCGTGGCCAGCTCCAGCGTCTCGTAGATGAACCAGTGCTGGGCGAGCAGCGCGGCATAGGCCGCGAACGGCAGTCGGCCGTGCGCCAGCCCCTCCACGAACGTGCTCCGCTGGGCGGCGGCGCGGTCGTCCCGGGTGTGTTCGCGCAGGCGGGCCGAGAGCAAGACCATGAAACGGCACCACCTCTCCGCACCCCGTCGATCAACTTAACCGCCGGGCAGAATGGACGCCATGCCAGAACCGCTCGATCATGTCCTCGCCGAGGTGCGGGAACTGCTGCTCGCCCCGGGTCTCACCCGGGCCGTCGCGGCCGGCCGGCGCCGCGGTCACGTTCCCTCGGTGACCCGTGCCCAACTCCGGCCGGTCACCCTGAAACACGGGCGGAAACTGCAGATCGTCACCGATGACGGGGCGCGGCCGTACACGCGCAACGTCACGCCCGGCGACGAGGCCGCCGCGGCGGTCGACGCGCTGCTCGCCGAGCCGTTCGGCAACTGGCACGTGGAGACCGAGAACGCCACCGTCCAGGTGCGGGTCACCAAGAAAGGCGACGCGCAGGTGCACCGGGCCGGGGCGGTCGCCCCGGTCGCGTCCCAGGAGCACGACCGCACCAAGCAGTGGCTGCTCGACCCGGGCGACCCCCTCTTCGAGGTGATCGGCGGCAACGCGGCGAAACGCCGCCAGATCGACGCCTTCCTCCGCGCGCTCGCCGCGACGCTGCCCGAGCAGCTGCCGACGCCGCTGCGCGTCGTCGACCTGGGCTGCGGCAACGCCTATCTCACCTTCGCCGCCTACCGCTATCTGGCCGGGCGCGGCGCGCACGTCAAGGTCGTGGGGGTCGATGTCCGAGAGGACCAGAGGGTACGCAACAGCGCCGTCGCCGAACGACTGGACTGTGCCGCTGACGTGACGTTCGTGGCCGGGACGATCGAGGAGGCCGAGGTGCCGTTCGCGCCCGACCTCGTCCTCGCGCTGCACGCCTGCGACACGGCGACCGATCAGGCGCTGGCCCGGGCGGTGCGGTGGCAGGCCCGGTGGGTGCTGGCGGCGCCGTGCTGCCACCACGACATCGCGGCGCAGCTCAAGGGCAGTGCGACGCCGACGCCGTACGCGGAGGTCACCCGGCACGCGATCCTGCGGGAACGGTTCGCCGACGTGCTCACCGACTCGCTGCGGGCCGGGCTGCTGCGCCTGCACGGCTACCGGGTGGACGTGGTCGAGTTCATCGACTCCGCGCACACGCCGCGCAACCTGCTGCTGCGGGCCCGGCGCACCGGCGCCGACCCCACCGACGAGCAGCGCACCGAGTACGACGCGCTGGCCGGACAGTGGGGCGTCACGCCCGCGCTGGCGAAGATGCTGGGCTGAGCCTCAGCTGACGACGACGGTCCAGGCCGCTGTGGAGACCTTCCCGGCGACCTGGAAGTCGAAGAACATCCGGTAGGTGCCGGGGCTCGGGGCGGCCAGCCAGAACTTGACCTTGCCGTCGACCAGCTGGGTCTCCGGGTGCACGTGGACATATCCGGTGTCGCCCTGGCGCAGCACCACCAGATGCCCGAAGGCGCCGAGGTAGGGCTCGACCGCGGCGGGTTTGCCGGCCCTGTCGGTGACGGTCATCAGCAGGGGCTGGGTGGATTCAGTCACCGGGGTGCCGGCGTACGTCACGTCGTACGTCGGACCGGTGGCAACCCGGGCCGGGTCGGGCAGGGTGACCGGTGTGTGGGCCCCGGCGACCGTCAGGTCGCTGCCGAGCGTGGTGGCGAGCGGGCTGCCGCCGACGACCGCGGTGAAGTCGGCGATCATCCGGTAGCTGCCGGGTTCGGCCAGGGTGAGGTCGATGCTCCAGGTGCCGTCCGGCGCCATGGTCGGGTGCAGGTGCTGGAAGCCGGTGAGATCGCGGCGGATCACGATCAGGTGCAGCGGCTTGTCGTGGACGATCGAATAGGTGGTGACCGGGGCGCCGCCCGGGCCGTTGATCGTGAACTCGAGCTTCTGCGCCCGGTTGGCGGGGAATGCGGTGGTGACCGGGGTGAGGGTCAGGCCGTTCGAGCTGAGCGAGAGCCCGCCGACGGCGGCTCCGGCCGCCGCGCCCGGGATGGGCGCGGTCGTGCCGTGCGCGTGGGGCTGGCTCTCGTCGACGACCGAGGCCGAGGCCGCGGGGGTGGCAGCGGGCGCGGCGGGTGCGGCCGCGGGTCCGTTGTTGAGGCGGCCGAGGCCGTAGCCGGCGAAGAGGACCACGATGAGCAGCGCACCGATGGCGGCCAGCCGGAAGGCCGCGTTGTCCGGCGGGGTGCGGGGTGTGCCGTCAGCGGGGTCGCTGCCGGATGGGTGCCGCGCGGGGTCCTCGTCGTCGGAGGCCCCGTCGCCGGGCAGACCCTGCCGCGCCGTGTCCGCGTCGTCGGAGGCCTCGGTGCCGGGCAGGCCCCGCTGCGCCGTGTCCGCGTCGCCGGAGGTCCCGGCGCCGGGCAGAACCTGCCGCGCCGTGTCCGCGTCGTCGGAGGCCTCGGGGTCGGGCAGACCCTGTTGCGTCGTGTCCGCGTCGTCGGAGGCCTCGGGGTCGGGCAGACCCTGTTGCGTCGGGCCTGCCTTCTCTGCGGGCTCGGGTTCGGGTGAGCGCTGGTGTGCCGGGATTGCTTCGGTGCCGGCCTGGGTCTCCTCGGCGGGGGTGGCGTCAGGCATCCGCGAGCTCGTAGCCGGCCTCGTCGACGGCCGCGCGCACGGCATCGTCGGTCAGCGGCGCCTCACTGGTGACCGTCACCCCGCCGGAGGCCAGGTCGACCTGCACGTCGGTGACGCCGGACAGCGCCGAAAGCTCCTCGGTGACCGACTGGACGCAGTGCGAGCAGGTCATGCCCTTCACGGTGTAGTTGCTGGTCACAGCCATGGTCAACCCCTCCGGCGTCGTTCGGCCCGGTTTTCGTTTCGTTTGTCCGGCCTGGCCGCCAGCATACCCCCAGCCGGTATACCTTCCCGGACCGGCGGTTGGGAACTGCGTTGGCCGGCTCCGGCCCAGTTGATAGACCGGTCCCCGGCATCGCACGACCAGGTGAGGAGAAGAAACGGTGAGACAGCTCGAACGCGGGGAGTACACCCTGACCGACGACCCGGGACGGGTGGACCTCGATCGGGTGCACCGATGGTTGTCCGAGGAGTCGTACTGGGCGGCCGGCCGCGAGCGCGACCTCGTGGCCCGCTCCATCGAGGGCTCGCTGCCGTTCTCGGTGCTCCACGACGGGGTGCAGGTCGCCTTCGCCCGGGTGGTCACCGACGGGGCGACGTTCGCGTGGATCTGCGACGTCTTCGTGGACAGCAGCCACCGCGGCCGCGGACTGGGCACCTGGTTGATCGACAGCATCGTGGAAAGTTTGTCGTCGCAGGGCCTGCAAAGGTTCCTGCTGGCGACGAAAGACGCACAGGAGGTTTATCGGCGGTCCGGGTTTGCCGAGCTGATGGGTGCGCACCGGTTCATGGAGATCGACCGCCGGCCCACGCGCAACGCCATCCTTGGCAAGTCATGACCTGATCGAGCCGGTAAGGCAGCGCACCGCGCGGCCGCGCCCAGTTGCGGCTTGGTGTGCCGGGCCCGGTGGCGGCCGGCGAGTTCGGGCCTGTCGGGTGGGCCAGGTCGGCTTGCGCGTGGGGCGGGGGCAGGTCGGCGGCCGCGGGAGCTGCGGCCGCCGACGGGTCTTCGGTTGCGGGTGTGGTCAGCCGGCGATGGCCAGGGCGAGGGGTAGGACCGCCTCGGCGCCGGCTCGGCGCAGAGCCCGGCCGGCCAGGGACATGGTCCAGCCGGAATCGACCAGGTCGTCGACCAGCAAGATCGGACCGACGAGGCGGGTCAGCTCGTCGGCGATCGTGGGAGGGACCGTGAAGGCCTCGTGCAGAGTGCGGACCCGCTGGGCGCTGTTGCCACGGTGACCGGTTTCGCTCACCCGATCGGTGGACAGGACACCCAGGAGGGGTAGCCGTCCGACGGTCGAGATGTGCTCCGCGAGGCTGTGGATAAGTTGTGGATGGCGGTGGGAACCGACCGCCACCACGGCCACTGGGCGCTGGCGCCAGGCGTCGTCGCCGCGGGCCCACGCCTTGAGGACCTCGACGACGGCGCCGGCCAGCTCGGACGGAATCGGAGCGTCGGGTGAGTCGGGCGAGACCACACCGCGCAGTCGACTGCCCCACCCCAGATCGGAGAGGCGGCCGACGGCCCGGCCGGGCTCGATCTGCTCCGCTGAGCCGATCTTGCCCTTGAGGGTAATGCCGACCGCCGCGAGGCCGGTGGGCCACATCTTCTTCGGCGCGATCTCCACACCGGGCCGGCCGAGGAAGGCGTCCGCCGCGGCCAGGGATGCCGAGGAGACCTCGGCGTCGAAGAGCGGGCCGGCGCAGTTGTCGCACCGGCCGCACGGGGCGGCACCGGGATCGTCCAGGCAGCGCCGCAGGAATTCCATGCGGCAGGTGGTCGTCCTCGCGTACTCAATCATGGTTTGCTGCTCGGTCTCGCGCGCCTCGGCGACGCGCCGGAGCCGGGCCGTGTCATAGGTCCACGGCTCGCCGGTAGCGAGCCAACCGCCGCGTGTGCGGCGGACCGCGCCGTCGACGTCGAGCACCTTCAGCATCAGCTCGAGCCGGTTGCGCCGCAGGTCCACCAGGGGTTCGAGGGCCTGGGTGGAGAGCGGGCGGTCGGGTGACAGCTGTGCCAGGACGGCACGCACCTGGTCTTCCGGCGGGAAGGCGAGCGAGGCGAAATAGCGCCAGATCGCGGCGTCTTCCGGGCCGGGCAGCAGCACGACCTCGGCGTGCTCGACGGCGCGGCCGGCCCGGCCGACCTGCTGGTAGTAGGCAATCGGCGAGTTCGGCGCGCCGAGATGGACGACGAAGCCCAGGTCGGGCTTGTCGAACCCCATGCCGAGAGCGGACGTCGCCACCAGAGCCTTGATCTTGTTGTCGAGCAGGTCCTGCTCGGCGACCCGGCGCTCGGCATCCTCGACCTGGCCGGTGTAGGACGCCACGGCAAAACCACGGGACCGCAGGAAATCGGCGGTCTCGGTGGCGGCGGCGACCGTCAGTGTGTAGACGATGCCGGAGCCCGGGAGCCGGTCGAGGTGGTCGGCCAGCCACGCCAGCCGGCGCGCGGGATCGGACAGGCTCAGCACGGCGAGCCGCAGTGAATCCCGGTCGAGCGGGCCGCGGAGCACCAGGGCGTCGCCGAGCTGATCGGCGACGTCGGCGGTCACCCGGGCGTTGGCGGTGGCCGTGGTGGCGAGCACCGGCGTGCGGGTCGGCAGGCCGCTCAGGAAGGTGCGGAGACGCCGGTAGTCGGGGCGAAAGTCGTGGCCCCAGTCAGAGACGCAGTGGGCCTCGTCGACCACGAGCAGGCCGGTGCTCGACGCCAGGCCGGGAAGCACGTTGTCGCGGAAGTCGGGGTTGTTGAGCCGCTCCGGGCTGATCAGCAGCACGTCGACGTCGCCGGCGCGGATCTCGTGCTCGATCTCGGACCACTCGTCGAGGTTGGCCGAGTTGATGGTGCGGGCCCGGATGCCCGCCCGGGCCGCGGCGTCGACCTGGTTACGCATCAGCGCCAGCAGCGGCGACACGATGACTGTCGGGCCGGCCGGTGGGTCACCGGGCTCCGCGGTGGCGCCGCCGCGAAGCAGGGCCGTGGCCACGAAGTAGACCGCGGACTTGCCCCAGCCGGTGCGCTGCACGCAGAGCACGCGGCGCCGGTCCACAGTAAGAGCCTCGATGGCACGCCATTGGTCCTCGCGGAGCACGGCATGCTCGCCGGCCAGTTTCCGCAGCACCTCCTCGGCCCGCTCGCGCACCGCCGCTCGCTCGGCCGCACCGGCCGCCATCCGCGTCGAATCAGTCACCCGGCATGTCTATCAGCCCGCGGCGGGTGGTCCGGAGTTATCCACAGTCCGGAGTTGTCCACAGGCTGGAGGAGCAATTCGCACGCCGGGCTTGCCGACCGGCGATGCTGCTGGGGCGAACACGCATCGAGGGTTCGCAGTCCGATCGGGATCGTCGAGAGGTGGGGTGCGGGGGATGGACGGGCTCACAGCGCCGGCGCCGATTGGGGTGGATCGCCGGGCTCGGCAAGGTCCGGTGCGACGTGGCGTCTGGCCGGGGCAGCCGCGGCCTCGCCCACCACCAGGCCGGGCCGGCCGATGGCCGGCCCGGTGCCCCGACGGTCTGCTGCGCCGGCGGGCTGGTCGGCCGGCGGGCCGGTCTGCCGGCGAGCTGATCCGCCCGCGAGCTGGTCGCCGGCGACTGGCGAGCCGGCGAGCTGGTCGGCTGGCGAGCTGGTCGGCTGGCGAGCTGGTCGGCTGGCGAGCTGGTCGGCCAGCGGCTGGCCGGCCGGCGGCTTCCTTGATTGCGACGAACGAGGGTCACCAGGGTGTAAGTCTCTAAGACATGACCAAAACCATCGCCGAGAAGTTGCTGATCAAGCCGAACTCGACGCTGTGGCTCAACGAACCGGCACGGCTGCCGCTGCTGACACCGATGCCGGAGGGTGTTCGGGAGAGCGGCACGCTGGCGACCGCCGGGACCGCGGTGATCTTCGCCGAGAGCGCGGACGCCGTCCGGGAGCAGCTCACGAAGAACCAGGCTGACCTGGACAAGCCTGGTGCCTTCTGGATCGCCTATCCGAAGGGGAACAAGGCCGACATCAACCGGGACACGCTCTGGCCGATCGTCGCCGACTTCGACATGCGGCCGTGTGGGCAGGTAGCAATCGATGAGCGGTGGTCCGGACTGCGCTTCCGCCCCAACCGGCCAGGCGAGGAACGGTTCACCGGCGGCGCGGCCGGCTGACGGCGCGGGCAGCGCGACCGCTCAAAGCCGGATAGCTGACGGCGCGGGCGCGTGGGCAGCTAACAGTGCGGGCGGCGCGGCCGCTTGGGCGGGTGGGCGGCTGACAGTGTGGGCGGCGGGGCCAACTGACGGCGCGGGCCGCGTGGACGGCACGGCCGGCTGAAGGCACGGGCCGCACGGCCGGCTGAAGGCGCGGGGCTGCGCGCCGCCGGCTGAAGGCGCGGGGCTGCGCGCCGCCGGTCTGCGGCTGGGAGGCGCTGACGCGCGGGTCGGTGTGGAGGTGGAGAGGGCTGCTGGGAAGGGCTTCGTCAGCGGCCGAGGACGGAGCCGCCGTTGACGTTGATGATCTGGCCGGTTACGAAGCTGCCGCCGGGGCCGACCAGCCAGCGGACCGCCTCGGCGATGTCGGCCGGCACGCCGGCGCGCTTGACCAGGGTGGCGTCGACGCGTGACTGGTGGCCCTCCGGCGTCATCCGGCCGAGGAAGAACTCGCTGTCGGTCACATAACCCGGCGCGATCACGTTGGCGGTGATGCCTTCGCCGCCGTGCCGGGTGGCGAGGTCGAGGGCGTACCCGTGCAGGGCGGCCTTGGCCGCGGAATAGGGGCCGCCGCCGCCCCGCTGGGCGGCGATCGAGCTGGTCAGGATGATTTTGCCGCCGGGGCGGCGCAGCTGGGGCAGGAGGGCGGTGGTCATGAGCACGGCGGTGAGCACGTTCGAGTCCAGGTTGGCGCGCCAGCGGGCGGCCACGCCCTCCAGGGTCTCCTCGTCGCCGGGAAGGAACGCGCCGGCGTTGTTGACCAGCACATCGACCGTGCGCCCGGCCACGGCTTCGACCACGGCGGGGATCTGGGCCGGGTCGGCCGCGTCCGCGGTCACCGCGGTGGCCTGGGGGCCGATCCACTTCACCGCGTCGGCGAGCACATCCGGGCGGCGACCGACGATGATCACGTCGAAGCCTTCGCCGGCGAGCATGCCGGCTGTCGCCTTCCCGATGCCGGTTCCGCCGCCGGTGACCACTGCGAGTCTCGTCATGGCACCGACCCTATCGGGGGACGCACCGCGCGGCGCGCGGTCACAGGGCCAGGGAAAAGCCGGTGCTGCGCTTCGGTACGGGGACAGCCACCCGACCACTCGGCACCTCGTCGACCTGCTTGCGCGGCGTCCCCCCTCGGCGCGTGGTC
Source organism: Actinoplanes sp. NPDC024001 (assembly GCF_040638955.1). Taxonomy (NCBI): domain Bacteria; kingdom Bacillati; phylum Actinomycetota; class Actinomycetes; order Micromonosporales; family Micromonosporaceae; genus Actinoplanes; species Actinoplanes sp. NPDC024001. The sequence continues at coordinate 51,341 of NZ_JBEZZB010000044.1, read as the reverse complement.
GTCCGCTTGCGTTTCGGCGTTCCGTGGTCGCGCGACGGGGTCTCCTCGACGGTGGCGCTGACCGAGTTGTTATTGACCGTGTCCGGATTCGTGCTGCCGAGGACCTCCGTCCGGCAGCTCTGGTCGTTCAGCACGAACGAGAGCGGCAGCGGGTTCCGGTCCCGGTATTCGCCCTGCAGGGTGATCACGCGCGAGCGGCCCTTGCCGGTGACCACGACCCGGCGGCCGTGCTGGGCCACCGACTTCGACAGCGAGGCGAGACGTTGCGTGCCGGGGTAGCTGAACGCGACCTGCCAACCCGACTTCTGCGCGCCGGTCGCCTGCACGGTCAGTTTCGCCTCGAAGTCCGTGCCGGAGTCGTGGCGGACCTCGTACCGGATGGCGCATCGTGGCCGGCGGGTGCCGCCGGCGGCCGCCGCTCCGACCGCCGGGCCGCCAGCTCCCGCGGCGGTGGTGTGCGTCCGGTCGGCGTCGTCGGCCTCGCGCCGGGCCGACCAGCTGAGCGCGGTCGCCGCCAGCAGGATCACGGTGGCGAGGGCGGCGATCGCCGGCATCCGGTTCCGCCGGCCGCCGGCCGGCCGGTCGGCGCGCACGCGACGACCGATGAAGACGCCGCCGCCGAGCGGGCGTACGCGGCCCATCCGGAGCGCGGCGCCGATCTTCAGCCCGGCGCGCAGCCGGAGCTTCGCGGCTCGGGTTCGGCACGGTCGGATCGCGCTCAGACTGGCGCCCACGAAACTGTGCAGCGCGGTGGCCACGCGAGGCGGCGAGACCGCGCCGCCAGCGGTGACCTCCGGCTCGGCGAGCGGCCGGCGAAGCAGTTTGCGGCGGGGCTGTCCGGCGGTGGGCACCGGGACGACCGCGCGGGCGGCCGGAACCGCTGGGCGTTCACCAGCTCGCAGCGGCGGGATGATCACCCGCACGCCGACGGTCGCGGCCAGGGCCCGGGCGACTTCGGCGGCCCCGGGACGGTCGGTGGGGCTTTTCGCCAGGCAGCGCAGGCACAGGTCGGCGACGGCGTCCGGCATCCCGGGGAGTTCGGGGATGGGCTCCGGGTCGGCGTAAAGGTGGGCGCGTAGCGCCTCGGCGGTGTTCCCCGCCGGCCAGGGCAGTCGTCCGGTGAGGGCGCGGTACAGGAGCAGGCCGAGGGCGTACACGTCGGTGGCGGGCGACACGGAGGCGCCGCCGAGGCGTTCCGGAGCGAGGTAGGCCGGGGTGCCGAGCAGGCTGCCGTCGGGGGCGGCGTCGCGCTGCCCGATGGCGGCCGAGATGCCGAAGTCAACGACCTTCGCGCCGGCGCCGGTGAGCATCACGTTCGCCGGGGTGACGTCGCGGTGCACCACGCCGCGCGCGTGGGCGGTGGCCAGCGCGGACGCGACCTCTGCGGAGATCATGACGGCTTCGCGCCAGTCGAGCGAGCCCTGCCGGCTGATCCGGGCCCCGACGGACTCGCCGTCGTTGAGTTCCATCACCACGTACGGGACGGTGAGCCGGTCGGAGATCGGCGCCTCACCGAAATCGTGGATGCCGGTGATGTGCGGGTGACTGAGGCGGGCGGCGGCCAGCGCCTCCTGGCGGAGCCGGTCCCGGAAGGCCCGGTCCTCGGCGAGCCGCGGCGAGAGCACCTTGACCGCTACGTCGCGGCCCAGCGTCTCGTCGTAACCGCGCCAGACCACCGACATGCCGCCGGTGCCGAGCTTCTCGACCAGGCGATACCGCCCAGCGAGACGGAGCGATCCATCGTGACCGTTTCGCTCCGTACGCCCCATGCGCCGATTCTCGCCCGAGCGGATCGCCGCCGGTGCCGCACAGCGAAAACCCGCGTCTAAACCCTCAAATCCGACCGAAGCGCGAACGAGGCGGACTCCGCGAACGGAAGCTCGGGCTCAGCCGGCCAGGAGCTGGTCCACCGGGGCGTAGTCGTCGGTCAGGACGCGGGCATCGCCGATGAAGTCGGCCAGTTCAGCACCGGCCAGCAACGTCACCGGTGTCCTGATGCCGGCCAGCCGGGACCGGATCGCCTCGATCGGGAGCGGCCTCTGCGACGCCACGATCACGAAGTTCGCGCCCGTCTTCCCCGCGATCGCATCGGGCGGGGCGATCAGCGCGACCTCGGAGAACGCCGCCGCCACCGTCGCCAGCTCGGCCCGGATGAAACGGTTCGGCGGGTAGTCGATCACGTTCTGCGTGTACACCCCGGCCGGCCGCAGCACCCTCGCCACGTCCTCGGCCATCTCCCTGGTCGCCAGGTGCCACGGGACCACCAGGTGGCCGAACGCGTCGCCGACCACCAGGTCGTACCCGGCGTCCGGCTGGGCGGCCAGGCCGACCCGGGCGTCGCCCACCTCGACGCGCAGGTCCGGGCCCGTGGTCAGGCCGAGCCGGTCCCGGTCGAGGGTGACCAGGCCGCCGTCGAGTTCCAGCACGTACTGCGAGCTGCCCGGACGGGTGGCGCGCAGATAGTTCGGCACGGTGAAGCCGCCACCGCCCAGGTGCAGCGCGTCCATCCGCTCGCCGGACGGTTTCAGCACGTCGGCGACGGCCGCGATCCACTGCACGTATTCGAATTCCAGGTGCAGCGGGTCGGCCAGGTCGACGTACGAGTGCCGCGCCGAGTTCAGCACGAGCGTCCGCCCGTCCGGGCGGTCCGGGTCCTCGACGACGCTGGCGCAGTGGTAGGCCGTCTCCACGTCACAGGGCGTCGGCGCGGTCGCGCCCAGCCCGGCCCCGACCAGCCCGACGACTGCCAGGACCGCCCGGGCCCGCGGCGAGCCGGGCAGCTCCGGCCGGTTGCCGTCGCGCCGCAGCCACCAGCCGAGGACCAGCCCGCTCAGCGCCAGAAGCACCGCCAGGCTCAGGATGATCACGCTGCTCGGCATCGCCGCCACGAAGACGAAACCGGTGACCAGGGTGGCGGTGATCGCGCCGAGGGTGCCGATGCTGGACAGCCGGCCCACCACGGTGCCGGCCCGGCGCAGGTCGGCGAGCTGCAGTTTGACCACCATCGGCGGGATGGTGGAGAGCACCAGGGCGGGGAGGAAGACCGCCAGTGCGGCGAGCATCAGCACGGCCGGGGCGGCGCCGCCCCGCAGCAGCTCACCACCCCACCGGACCAGGGGGAGCGTGACGGCCGTACCGATGGCGCCGAGGATCAGGGCGGGGGCGAGCAGGGCCCGCGGGTCGTAGCGGTCGGCGAGGCGGCCGCCGACCCACGCGCCGTAGGCGATCGCGGCCAGCGCTACCCCGATGACCGAGCTGCTCACCTGGAGGGTGACCCCGACGTACGGGCCGACCAGGCGTAACGCCACGATCTCCAGCACCAGGACGGCGCCGCTGGCTCCGAACGCGAGGGCGGTCGCCAGGGCCGAGGGCAGAGCGCGCGGCACAGGGTCCATCGGCGGCGGAGTGTCCATCGCCGGGATGCTACCGGCGCCCGCTGTACCGGCACGGCATCGACAGGCCGCTCAACGAATCAGGTGTGCGTTCGCTTCCATGGCCGGCCCGGCGAACTCCGGCAGTTCGACCACCTCGATGCCGGCCGCGATCAGCAGTGCGACCCCCTCGCAGGTGACGAAGATGTCCGGCTCCCGCCAGGCGAGCACCACCCGTGGGATGCCCGCCGCGATGATCAGGCTGACGCAGGTGGCGTGCGGCCGGCTGCTCCGCTTCGAGCAGGGCTCCAGCGTGCTGTAGAGGGTGGCGTCACGCAGCCGCCGGTCACCGGCCGCACGCAGCAGCGCCGACTCCTCGGCGTGCACATACGGGTCGGTGTCCCGCGAGTACCCGGAGGCGATCTCAGTGTCCCCCGCGACGATCACGGCCCCGACGGCGAAAGCGGTCTCGGAGCGCGGGCAGAGGTGCGTCAGGTCGACGGCACGTCGCATCCACCTCTGGTCGTCCATGACCGGAAACGCTATCCGGGGCAACCCGGTCGGGAGCGGCCGGGTTCAGAGCATCGAGAGGTGTACGTGGTTGGTGTGCGCCGCCGACGGCCCACCGCTCCCGCTGTACGCCCGCCAGCCGCTGCTCGGCATCCAGATCTGCCGGTACCAGATCACGTACATGACTCCGAGCTTGTCGGCGTTCTTCACGAAGTAGGAGGCCAGCCGGTCACCGTAGGCCTTGTCCTCGCCGGTGGCCGCCGCGTTCTTGAAGGTCCCGACCGCCGACGAGAAGTCGCAGGCCCGGCCTTTCGGGTGTTCGCCCGACGACCGCTGGCTCCAGCACTCCGTGTAGCGCTTGAACCCGTCGGAGCGCGCCTCCTCGTAGGCGTGCAGGGTCCGCGGCGTGATGCATCCGCCGGAGGTCGGGTCGTTCACCGTGCAGGACTCCCTCGGCCACGACCCGTCGGAGTTGCGCGGCGCCGGCTTGGCGGCCGGCGAATCCACCGAGACGAAGCCGCCGGCCGAGCCGCCGCCGACCTCGGCGAGGGCCAACTCGGCCTCCCGCTTCTTCCGGGCCATCACGTTGACCTGGCGTTTCTGCTCAGCGATCTCGGCGGTGAGCGCGGTCTGCGCCTGTTTCGCGGCGTCGATGTCCCGCTGGTACTGCGCGAGGGTGCTGCTGTCCATCTGGGCGAGCACGTCGAGGCTCTGCACCTTGCCGATGAAGTCGTCCGGTGAGGCGCTGTTGAGCAGCAGCGTCACGGTGCTGATCCGGCCCATCTGGTACGACCGGTTCGCCACCGCGTTGACCTGCGCGGTGAGTGCTTTGGCGCTCGCCTCGGACGTCGAGATCGTGGTGGCGAGCTGCTTCTGACGCTTCTTGGAGGCAGCCAGTTTGTTCTTGGCCTGGTCGTATCCTTTCGCGGCGCTGTCCAGCGCGGCACGCAGCTTCTTCGAGCCGCCTTCCGGGTCGGACGGCGCCGCGACGGCGGGCGCGCCGAGGATCATCGAGAAGGCGACGGCGAGGAGCGTCAACAGGGCGATACACCTGCGCGGGAGAGTGGCCTCCACGAATACCTCCAAGTCCTAAGCGCGGGTACTTTACCGTGCCGGACCTGGGAAAAGGGAGATCGGCTAGGTGGCCGAGTAGCCACCGTCGACGAAGAGTGTCTGACCGGTTACGGCCTGCCCAGCAGCACTCGCCAGAAAAACCGCACACCCGGCGAAATCGGTCGGCATCCCGTTGCGGCCGATCATCGTCCGGGCCGCGTGCGCCGACACTTTCGTGGGATCGCTGAACACCGCTTCGGTCAGCGGCGTGTGCACCACACCGGGCGCCACCGCGTTGCAGCAGACGCCGTGCCGGGACCAGGCCTCGGCCTGCGACCGGGTCAGCCCGACGAGACCGGCCTTCGCCGCACCGTAGGCGCCACTGTTCCCATATGCCCGGAACGCCTGCTGGGAGACGACGTTGATGATCCGGCCCCAGCCGCGGCGGGCCATCGCCGGCCCGAACGCCTGCCCGAGCAGGAACGGGGCGGTGAGATTGGCGGCCAGCGTGACGTCCCAGTCGTCGTCGGTGAGCTCGTCGAGGGGCGGGCGCAGGTTCACCGCCGCCGAGTTCACGAGAATGTCCGGCTCGCCGTACCCCTCAGTGATCTTTGTCGCGACGGCCTTGACCGCCGTGCGGTCCGCGAGGTCCGCGGAGATCGCGTCCGCCTCGGCGCCGTGGCCGCGCAGCTCGGCCACCACCTCGGCCATCGGCGCTTCGCGCCGGGCCACCACCACGACCCGCGCGCCGGCGCGCCCCAGCGCGACGGCCATCGCGCGCCCGATCCCCGAGCTGCCGCCGGTCACCACGGCGACGCGCCCGCTCAACCCGAAAAGATCATCGAGGTACGAGGACATGCACGCACCTTAGATCACTCGACAGCGGGTGCCCCATCGGGAAAAAGCGTGCCGTGGGCCGAGCGCCAGATGTCCTCGTTGGCGGCGACCAGCAGACCGCGCTGCCGGTTGGTCGGCCGGTACTCGGCTCCGTCGAGGTGCCGCACCACCCCGCCGGCCTCCCGGACGATCAGCGAGCCGGGCGTGTGGTCCCACGGCAGAATCCGCCAGAACATCCCGAACTGCTGCTCGTCGGTGGCGATCGCCGGGTACTCGTATCCCGCGCAGTGCTTGCCGGCGGTGTAACCGCCGAGGCCCGCGGCGTTCGCGCGGACCCGATTGCCGAGGTCCTCGGGGAGGTACTTGTGCGACACCACGCCGTGCAGCGCCGCGGCGCCCGGGTCGTCGGTCCGGGTCTTCACCCGGACCCCGTCGCGGTACGTGCCGGAGCCCGCCTCGGCCACCGTCAGGTGGTCATCGACCACGTCGAGGATCCAGGCCGCCGCCGTCTCGCCGTCACGGACCAGCGCGACCATCACGCAGAACGGCGTGCGGCCGGCGGCGAAGTTGTTGGTGCCGTCGACCGGGTCGACGATCCAGACCGCTCCCCCGCCACCGATCAGGTCACGCACCGCGGGGTCGGCCGCGACCGCCTCCTCCCCGACCACCAGCGAGCCGGGCAGCAGCGCGGTGAGCCCGCGGGCGAGCGCCCGCTCCGACTCCTGGTCGGCGATGGTGACCAGGTCACCTGGCGCTTTCTGCTGCACCTCGTCGGCGGCGAGCCGCCGGAAGCGGGGCAGGACGATCGTCTGGGCCACCTCACGGACGAGGTCGGCGACCTGATCAAGCACGCGGCGGCAACTTCACGACGCTGACGAAGAACTCGTCGATCTGGCGGATCACCGCGATGAACCGCTCGAAGTCGACCGGTTTGGTCACGTATGCGTTCGCATGCAGCTGGTAGCTGCGCAGGATGTCCTCGTCGGCCGAGGAGGTGGTGAGCACCACGACCGGGATCCGGCCCAGATCGCCGTCTTTCTTGATCTCCTCGAGCACCTCGCGGCCGTCCCGCTTCGGCAGGTTGAGGTCGAGCAGGATCAGGTCGGGGCGCACCGCGTTCGTGAACTGTCCCTCCTTGCGCAGGTAGGCGAGCGCCTCCGCGCCGTCGGAGACGACCGTGAGCCGGTTGCGGACCTTGTGCTCCTCGAACGCCTCCTGGGTCATCAGGACGTCTCCGGGATCGTCCTCGACCAGCAGCACCTCGATCGGCGTACCGTTCTCCCGAGTAACACTCACGCTGTCATCACCTCTTCCGTGTGCTCCTGCGACTCCGCACCGGGCAGCACCGGCAGCGTGAAGTTGATCGACGCACCCTCGGGCACGTTGACGTCCAGCCAGATTCGACCGCCATGGTATTCGACGATCTTCTTGACGATGGCCAGACCGATGCCGGTGCCGTCGTAAGCGTCCCGCGCGTGCAGCCGCTGGAAGATCACGAACACCTTGTCGGCGAACTCGGCCTCGATGCCGATCCCGTTGTCCCGGACATTGATCTGCCAATCGCCGCCCTCGCGTTCCGCGGTGATCCGCACCACCGGCGGCACGTCCGGCCGGCGGAACTTCAGCGAGTTGCCGATCAGGTTCACGAAGAGCGTGGTGAGCAGCGGCTCCTCACCCTCCACCGTGGGCATCGCGGTCCAGCTGATCTCGGCGTCCTCACCGGCCCGCGCCTCCAGCTGCGATTTCACCTCGCCGAGCACCTTGTTCAGGTCGACCTCGGTGAAGCCGCTGGTGAGCCGGCCGATCCGGGAGAAGGCCAGCAGGTCGTTGATCAGGCGCTGCATGCGCTGGGCGCCGTCCACCGCGAACGAGATGTACTGGTCCGCGCGGTCGTCCAGCTGCCCGGCGTAACGCCGCTGCAGCAGCTGGCAGAAGCTGGCCACCTTGCGCAGCGGCTCCTGCAGGTCGTGCGAGGCGACATAGGCGAACTGCTCCAGGTCGCGATTGGACCGGGTCAGCTCCTCCGCCTGTGACTGCAGCTGCTGGTTCACCCACTCGACCTGGCCGCGGGCGTTGCGCACCTCGGCGAGCTCGCTGGCGATCTGCTGCCGCATCAGGTCGACGTCGGCGGCGAGCGCCGCCAGGTCGGATGACCCGTACCGGCTGACGATGTGCCGGTCGTAGTCGCCGGCCGCCACCTCCCGCACCTGCGCCGCCAGGTCCACGATCGGGCGGCTGACCAGCCGGTCCAGCAGCAACAGCAGGATCAGGCCGGCCAGCACGATGATCGCCGCGGCGGCGATCTCGATCGCCACCAGGGTCCGGCTCGAATCGCTGGCCGCGTCCGCCGACTTGGTCCGCAGCGTCTGGATGTGCTGCTGCATGACGGCGACGGCGTCCCGGACCGCGTCGAACTCGGCGGTGTCGGAGGCCTCCACCTTCTGCTGGGCGGCCTCCGTCCCCTCGGTCCGCACGGTGGTCAGCACCGGTTCGGCGATCTCGGCCCGCCAGGTCGCGGCCCGCTGCGTCACCACGTCCAGCGCGGCACGGATGTCGGTGTCCGCGGGTTTCAGCAGGCTGCGGATCCGGGCGACCTGCCGCTGCTCCTCCGCGATGCCCAGCTCGTACGGCTGCAGGCTGCGCTCCTGGCCGGTGATCGCATAGCCGCGGACCCCGGTCTCCTGGTCCACCAGCGCGGTGTTCAGGGTCTCCCCCGCCGCTCGCATCGGGCTGGCCCGGTTGAGGATGTCGTCGACGTGCCGGTTGTTCGCGGTGGCGGTGACCGCCGCGAGCACGCCGAGTGCCGCGAGGATCAGGCCCACCGCGGCGCAGAGCGCGATGATGCGCCCGCGCAGTGTCCAGCTGCGCGCGTCGAGCAGGGTCACCGCCCACCGCCCCGGGAGATCAGCAGCATCGCCACGTCGTCGGCGAGCGGGCCACCGTTGGCCTCGTCGGCGCGGCCCACCAGCCAGGCGGGCAGGGCCGGGATCGGCACCTCACGGGCGGTCGGGTCGTCCAGCAGCTTGCAGAGACCGTCCACGTCGAGGCGCTCGCTGCCGACGCCGGTGTGGCCCTCGATCAGTCCGTCGGTGTACATCAGCAGGGACCAGTCATGGCCGGTGAACTCCAACTCCGTTGCGGGTGTGGGAGCAGGACGTACCCCGAGCACGATTCCGGTACGCGCGGACACGGGTGCCACTCGCCCGCCGGAGAGCACCACCGGTGGCGGGTGTCCTGCCAGGCGTACGGTCGCGCGGTTGCCCTGGAGATCGATGCTGGCCGCGGCGACCGTGGCGAACACCTCCCGGGCTCGCCGTTCGGACATCAGCACCTGCTCCAGCGAGGGCAGCACCTGCTCCTCGGGGACGCCGGCCAGCACGAGTGCCCGCCACGCGACCCGTAACTCGACGCCGAGCGCCGCCTCGTCCACACCGTGTCCACAGACGTCGCCGACGATCACGTGCAGCCGGTCGTCGCCGACCTGCACCACGTCGTAGAAGTCACCGCCGAGCAGGCCCATCGCCCGGCCGGAGCGGTAGAACGGCTCGACCGCGACCTCGGTGGTCTGCATCAGCGGCTGCGGCAGCAGACCGCGTTCGAGGCGGGCCGACTCGGCCTGCCGCAGCTCCACCTCGCGCAGCAGCCGGGCGTTCTCGTCGGCCCGCTTGCGCTCCACCGCGTAACGCAGTGAACGGATCAGCAGAACGCCGTCGACCTGGCCCTTGACCAGGTAGTCCTGCGCGCCCTCGGCGACCGCCTGTACGCCGAGGTGCTCGTCCGAGCGCCCGGTGAGCACGCAGACCGCGGCACTGCCGGCGACCGCGAGCAGCTTGCGCAGGCCGTCGATACCCTCCGCGTCGGGCAGGCCCAGGTCCAGCAGCACGCACTCGACGCCGACCAGGAGGTTCTGCGCCTCCCGGAGGCTGCTGGCGACGGTGAGGTCGAACGGCGCCTCCGCCTCGCTGAGCAGTTCACGAACCAGGAAGGCGTCACCCTCGTCGTCCTCGACGAGCAGGATCCGCAATCTTTCCAGCTGGTTCGCCGCGTACCTGCGGGGCGCGAGCGACCGCTCCGTCATTCCGATTCCCCACTCGACGCATAGGTGACCCGCAAATCGTGTACCACGCGAGGCGGGCGCACAACTCCGGTCATCACCTCGTGACCTGCGCTCACCTCGGGCCCGTCGCGTTCTCCTCGGCGACCCGCCGTGCATGATCCGCGATCACCTGGCCGAGGATGCCGTGCAGGCGCCCGCAGTCCCGGCAGTGCAGGTTCTCGTCGAGGTGGCGACCACCACACTCGACGCACTCACCGCGATCCTCCGGGTCCCGGTAAGAAGCCAGCGCCCGGCACATCGCGCGGATAACATGATCACTGAGGGTGAAGACATCCTCGCCGAGGGCGGTGCGCACGCCGAGGACAGCGACGGGTGGGGCGTCCGGGTGCGGGTTGTAGGGAGACACCGCGTCGATGAACTCCGCGATGACGGCAGCAGGGTCGAGCGGGGTAGTCACCCGGACCACGCTATGCCACGCCGCAAAGGATCTTGGGGGTACCCGTCCGCCCTAACGACCGCTTAGATGTCTCCATGCGTGACTACGCCCTGACCCGGCCGGCCCGCCGCGGCCTCGCCGCGATCGCCGTCCTCGCCGTGCTGGCTCTCGCCGGCTTCGCCGCGATGACGGCCATCGCGCCGCCGGCCGAGCGGGCGACCTCGGCGCCCGCCACCGAGTTCAGCGCGGCCCGGGCCTTCACCCAGGTACGCACGATCGCCACCACCACGCATCCGGCGGGCAGCCCGGCGAACGACCGCGTCCGCGACCACCTGGTCGAGACCCTGCGCGGACTGGGCCTGTCCCCGGAGGTGCAGGACACCGTCACCGTCCAGGGCGGGCAGCTGTCGTCCAGCGCGGGCGGGACCGGGCTGGCCCGGGTACGCAACGTGGTCACGCTGATCCCCGGGACCGCCTCCACCGGGCGGATCTTTCTAGTCGCGCACTACGACTCCGCGCAGGTCGGGCCGGGCGGCAACGACGACGCCGCGGGTACGGCGACCATCCTGGAGACCGCCCGTGCCCTGACCTCCGGTGACGGGCTGCGCAACGACGTGGTTCTGGTGCTGACCGACGCCGAGGAGGCCTGCCTCTGCGGGGCCAAGGCGTTCGTGGACCAGCACCCGCTGGCCCAGGAGGGCGGCGTGGTGCTCAACTTCGAGGCGCGCGGCAGCAGCGGCCCGGCGATCATGTTCGAGACCTCGGAGGGCAACAGCCGGCTGGTCGAGGCGTACGGGCAGGTGCCGTCCCCGGTCGGCACGTCGTTCGCGGTGGAGATCTACCGGCTGCTGCCGAACGACACCGACTTCACCCCGTTCCTCGACGCGGGGCGGTTCCTGGGGCTGAACTCGGCGTACATCGACGGGGCCGCGGTCTACCACGCGCCGACCGACACGCCGGAGGCGATGGACCGCGACAGCCTCCAGCATCACGGCGACAACGCGCTGGCGCTGACCCGCGAGCTGGGCGGCCGCGACCTGACGGCACTCGAGAGCGGCGGTGACGCCACCTACTTCCCGGCCGCCGGTCTGCTGGTGCGCTACCCGGGCGCACTGGTGTGGCCGCTGGCCGTCCTCGCCCTGGTCGCGGTGGCCGCGCTGGCCTGGCTGGTCCGCCGGCAGGGCCGCAGCACCGCACGGCGGATGATCGCCGCCGCCGGGCTCACCCTGATCCCGATCCTGTCCGCTCCGGCTCTCGCTCAGGGCCTGTGGGCCCTGCTGGTCCTGATCCGGCCGGAGTACGGCGGGATGCCGATCGACCCCTACCGTCCACTGTGGTACCGCCTCGCGGTGATCGCCCTGGCCGCTGCCACCGTCCTGGCCTGGTACGCCCTGCTGCGCCGGCGGATCGGCCCGGCCGCGCTGGCCGTCGCCGGGTTCGGCTGGCTGGCCGTGCTCGGCGTGGTGCTCGCCGCGGTAACCCCAGGCGGCGCCTACGTCGCCACCCTGCCCGCCCTGGCCGGGGCGCTCGCCGGCCTGGTGGCCATCCACGTCCCGGACGGCGTCGCGGTCGCCGTGATCGCCGCCGGCGCCGCGGTCGCGATGGTGATCCTGTTGCCCACCGTCTGGATGCTCTTCCCCGCGCTGGGCATGCCGATGGCGGGTGTCGGCGCGTTCCTCACCGTGCTGCTCGGGCTGGCCCTGCTGCCGGTCGCCGACCTGATCCACCCGGCCGCCGGCGGCGCCCGCGGGATGGAGGCGCTCCGGGCCCGGCGGCTCGGCGCGGTGCCCACCCTGGCCGCCGTGCTCGCGGTGCTGGCCTGCACGGTGACCGGTCTGGCCGTCGACCGGTTCGACGCGAAGCACCCGTCGCTCACCCACCTGATGTACGCCCTCGACGCGGACAACAACACCGCCCGCTGGCTCAGCGAGGAGGCCGAGCCGCAGGAGTGGACCGCCCAGTACGTCAGCGGCTCCCCGGAACCGGTCACCGCGTCGCTGCCGGCCTTCGGCGACGAGAAGCTGCGCAGCGGGCCGGCGCCGGCTTTCGCCGACCTGCCCGCGCCGAATCTCACCCTGGTGGCGGACACCCGTTCCGGTGACACCCGGACGCTGCGCGTGCGGTTGACGCCGCAGCGGGCCGCCCGGTTCGTCACGTTGCACGTCTCGCACGAGACCAAGGTCTTCTCCGCGACGGTCGGCGGGCAGCCGGTGGAGACGACCGGCGAGGCCGGCGGCGGCTGGAACTTCGGCATCGTCTTCCACGCCCCGCCGCAGGAGGGCGTGGAGGTGGAGCTGACCGTGCACGGAACCGGACCGGTCCGGTTCCGTGCGATGGACGCCAGCGACAACGTCACCGAGGTGCCCGGCTTCAAGCCGCGGCCGGAGGGGGTCGGTGTGCTCGGCTCGCACAGCAGCGAGATGGTCGCCGTCGCCAAGACCTACTCACTGTGACGACGCCTGGGCAGCAGCGAGGCCCCGGTCGCCGACGCCCTCCGGTTCAGCGTCAGCGACCGCGGCCCCGCCGGCCGGTAGGCGCGTCGAACCGGAAGTGCACGAAGAGCCGGCCCCAGTTGTCGCCGTCCTTCTCCACCCGGTGATAGAGCTGCTTGATCTCTTTCTGGTCGAGGAAGCGGAGCACCTTCTTCTTCAAGGCGCCGCTGCCCTTGCCCGGGATGATCTCGACGAGCGTGGCCTTCTTCTGGATCGCCTCGTCGATGATCCCGCGCAGGGCCCGATCGATCTCGTTCCCCTTGTTGAAGATGTCGTGCAGATCCAGCTTCAGCTTCACGATCGAGAACCCTACGCTTCGCTGTTCTTGCCGAGCCAGGTCTCGACCCGGCGCAGGGCCTCCTGATAGTCGGGCTGACTGCTCATCGCGGCGGCCAGGCGCAGGTGCGGCAGCGCCTCACGGAATCGGCCGGCCCTCTCCAGGGTCCGGCCGAGCACGTGATGCGCGTAATGATCCGAGGGATCATGTTCGATCAGTGCTCGGAGCTGCGTTTCCGCGCCGTTGAGCTGGGCCGAGTTGAAGTAGGCCCGGGCCAGGAGCTGGCGGACCGCGGTGTTGTGCGGCTCGGCCTCGACTATCGGTTCGAGCAGGCGGGCGGCACCGAGCGGGTCGCCGGACTCGAAGAAGAAGGTGGCCCTGCGGTACTCCTCGAGAAGATCCACGTGCTCACTCCCCACGCTCGCGTCGCCGATCTCAACGCTCGCACAACATCCGGCGTACAGCGAGTGTTCCGCCGGCCGAGTTACGGGTCAGCGCTTGAGCAGCAGCAGCGCGAGACCGCCGGTGAGCAGGTAGCCGCCGATCGCGGCGAGCAGCATCGGACTGGTCCCGCCGCCGGGCAGTTCGGGCGCGCCGATCGTCTCCGGCGCCCTGGGGTCGGCGTGCGCGGCCTCGGTGGTGGCCGGGAGCAGGGAGAGCAGCAGGAAGGCGAACGCGGAGAGCACCGCCACCAGCCTCGGTCCGCTTCTCATCCACCCATTATGAGTGTTATGTCTGTTTCATCCGGGATGCCACACCGGCGAATGCCTCAGGGGTACGAGGCGACTTGCCGAACACCATGACAGCACTGCACAGCTGCTACACAGGAAACGGAAAGCCGGCGCAGAGCGTCGCCCACGACAGTTGGGGCATGACGATGGCGAACGCAGACTCCAGCACCGAACTCCGGCGCCCGGACGGGACCCCGGTTCGCGTGCTCGTGGTGGACGACGAGCCGACCCTGGCCGAGCTCCTGTCGATGGCACTGCGCTACGAGGGCTGGGAGGTCCGCAGCGCGGGCGACGGGATGACCGCGGTGCGCACCGCACGCGACTTCCGGCCCGACGCCGTCGTCCTGGACATGATGCTGCCCGACATCGACGGCCTCGAGGTGCTGCGCCGGCTGCGCGGCGAGACGCCCGAGGTCCCGGTGCTCTTCCTCACCGCCAAGGACTCCGTCGAGGACCGGATCACCGGGCTCACCGCCGGCGGCGACGACTACGTGACCAAGCCGTTCAGCCTGGAAGAGGTGGTGGCCCGGCTGCGCGGGCTGATGCGGCGGATGGGGCACGCGCCGATGCGTAGCGAATCGCAGCTGGTCGTCGGTGACCTGACGCTGGACGAGGACTCGCACGAGGTGCGCCGGGCCGGTGAGCTGATCACGCTGACCGCCACCGAGTTCGAGCTGCTGCGCTACCTGATGCGCAACCCGCGCCGGGTGCTGAGCAAGCCGCAGATCCTGGACCGGGTGTGGAACTACGACTTCGGCGGGCAGGCGAACGTCGTGGAGCTCTACATCTCGTACCTGCGGAAGAAGATCGACGCCGGCCGGGCACCGATGATCCACACGATGCGTGGCGCCGGCTATGTCCTCAAGCCCGCAGACTGACGGTCGCCCCGCCCGCTGGCGCAGCCCGGCGGGCTGGTCCCTGCGAGCCCGGCTGGTCGCCATCATGATCGCCCTGCTGTCGGTGCTGGGCCTGGTCGTCGGCAGCACCGCCGAGATCTACCTCTACAAGTCCCTGCACCGGCAGATCGACGTCGAGCTCGACGACGTCTCCCGGCGCATCGGCTTCCGTCCCCTGCCGAGTGATGCCTCGGACTGGCCGAGCAAACCGGATCCGTCCGGTCAGAGCGGTGACGGCCTGCCCGGTGGCATCCCGGGCGACGCCATCGTGTTGAAGCAGAACGCGGACGGCTCGCTCGAAGGCGGCGTCGTCAAGTTCTCCGAGGCGTCGGACGATCTCGTCGAACTCACCGAGGCGCAGGACGCCATCGTGCTGAGCGAGGTGCCTGCAAACGGCGACAACATCGACGTGGACCTCGGCGGCGACCTTCCCTCCTACCGGATGACCAAGGTCGTCAAGAAGGACGGGACCGTCTTCTACGTCGGGATCTCCCTGGACCAGGTCAACTCGACGCTGGTCACGGTCGCCGCGTTCACCGGCTGTGTGATTGCCGGGTCGCTGCTGATCGCCGGCTGGGGCGGGGCGCTCATCGTCCGCCGTACGCTCAAGCCTCTCGATCGTGTCGCTGCCACCGCGACCCGCGTCTCCGAGCTCAAGCTCGACGCCGGCGAGGTGCGACTCGCGCAGCGAGTCCCCGAAGCCGACACCGACCCGCGCACCGAGGTCGGCCAGGTCGGCGCCGCGCTGAACCGCATGCTCGACCACGTCGGCAACGCCCTGGAGGCCCGGCACGCCAGCGAGACGCAGGTACGCCAGTTCGTCGCCGACGCCAGCCACGAGCTGCGCACCCCACTCGCCGCGATCCGCGGATACGCCGAGCTGAGCCGCCGCAGCCGGCAGGCCGTCCCGGACGAGATCGCGCACGTGCTGACCCGGGTCGAGTCCGAGGCGAAACGGATGACCGCCCTGGTCGAGGACCTGCTGCTGCTCGCCCGCCTGGACGCCGGCCGGCCGCTCGCGCAGGACCCGGTCGACCTGACCATGCTGGCCGTCGACGCGACCAGCGACGCGCACGCCGCCGGCCCGCGCCACTTCTGGCAGCTCGACCTGCCCGAGGAGCCGGTGTCGGTGGTCGGCGACGGCGCCCGGTTGCACCAGGTGCTGGCGAACCTGCTGGCGAACGCGCGCACCCACACGCCGGAGGGTTCGACGGTGACGGTCAAGGTCGGCTCCATGCCGGACGCCGCCGTGATCCAGGTGAGCGACGACGGTCCCGGCATCAACCCGGACCTGGTGCCGCGCATCTTCGAACGGTTCGCCCGCGGGGACAGCTCCCGCTCGCGCGCCGCCGGCAGCACCGGCCTGGGGCTGTCGATCGTGCACGCCGTGGTGACCTCGCACGGCGGGAAGGTGGACGTGCAGAGCCGCCCCGGGCAGACCGTGTTCACCGTCATGCTCCCGCTCGTCCCAACTTTTGAACACAAGCCGCAGGAGTTGGAGACTGCGGCTTGAGAGCGGCTATGCTGGCGGGCGTGTCTCAGACGTGGTCGTTTTATTGGTTTACGAGGCCGGCTCGCGCCGGTGCCTCGGCCATGACCGCATGACCTGAGACACCCCCGCCAGAGCCGGCAAAGGCAGCGACGTCGTCGCTGCCTTTTTGTTTGCGACGAGCAAGCCGGCTCTCGCCCTCGGGCGCCGGCGAAGGAGAGAAAATCATGACTGCCCCCGAGGTTCAGCGCGTCCGCGACCAGCGCATCGAGAAGGTCGTCCCGCTGATGAGCCCGGCCCTGCTGCACCACGAGCTGCCGCTCACCGCGGAGCTTCACGACACCGTGGTGGAGGCCCGTAAGCAGGTCGAGGACGTGCTCAACGGCCGAGATCAGCGGCTGATCACGGTCGTCGGCCCGTGCTCGGTGCACGACGTCGCGGCCGCCGGCGAATACGCCTCTCTGCTGCGGGAGCAGGCCGAGCGGCTCAGCGACGACCTGCTGATCGTGATGCGGGTGTACTTCGAGAAGCCGCGCTCCACGGTCGGCTGGAAGGGTCTGATCATGGACCCGTCCCTGGACGGCACCGGTGACGTCGGCACCGGCCTGCGGGTGGCCCGCAAGCTGCTGCTCGAGGTGGTCGGCCGCGGGCTGCCGGTGGCGGTGGAGTTCCTCGACCCGATCACCCCGCAGTACATCGCGGACACCGTGGCGTGGGGTACGATCGGCGCCCGTACGGTCGAGTCGCAGGTGCACCGCCAGCTGGCCTCCGGTCTGTCGATGCCGATCGGCATGAAGAACCGCCCCGACGGCAGCGTCTCCACCGCGGTCGACGCGATCCAGGCCGCCGCGGCGCCGCACGTCTTCCCCGGCATCGACTACTCGGGCACCCCGGCGATCCTGCACACCGCCGGCAACCCGGACTGCCACCTGGTGCTGCGCGGTGGCGGCGGCAAGCCGAACTACAGCGCGGCCGACGTCGCCGCGTCGCTGGAGCTGCTGCGCCGGGCCGGTGAGCCGGAGCGGCTGGTCATCGACTGCTCGCACGGCAACAGCAACAAGGACCACCTGCGGCAGCCGATCGTCGCCGAGGACGTCGCCCAGCAGCTGGAGGCCGGCCAGCGCGGCATCAGCGGCGTGATGCTGGAGAGTTTCCTGCAGCCGGGACGCCAGAACCTGGGCGGTGCACTGGTGTACGGCCAGTCGGTGACCGACGCGTGCATGGGCTGGGACGCGACCGTCGGTGTGCTGGAGCGGCTGGCCGCGGCGTCGGCGAAGCGCCGCACGGTCTGACCTGCGCATCCGGGCGGTCCCGTTTCACAGGGGCCGCCCAGCAGGTCCACAAGGGCGCGACAGAGGCCGGGCCGAACGTTCAGGCATGACCTTGCTGTTGCCGGCGGCGCCCGCCGCGCCGCCCCGCTCGGACGCGCGCTGGGTCCGGCCCTCGCTCATCGTGCTCCTGCTGCTGACCGCCGTGCTCCACCTGTGGGGGCTGGGCGAGTCCGGCTGGGGCAACGCGTTCTACTCCGCCGCCGTGCAGGCCGGATCGGAGAGCTGGAAGGCTTTCTTCTACGGCTCGTCCGACGCGGCGAACGCCATCACCGTCGACAAGACACCCGCCTCACTGTGGATCATGGCGCTCTCGGTGCGGATCTTCGGGCTCAGCTCGTGGAGCATCCTGGTGCCCCAGGCGCTGCTCGGCGTCGCCACCACCGGGCTGCTCTTCGCCACCGTCCGCCGCTCGTTCGGTCCGGCCGCCGGCCTGCTCGCCGGTGCGGTCTCCGCGCTGACGCCCGTCGCCGTGCTGATGTTCCGTTTCAACAACCCGGACGCCCTGCTGGTCCTGCTGATGGTGGCCGGCGCCTACGCCACCCTGCGCGCCGTCGAGAGCGGCGGCACCCGGTGGATCGTGCTGGCCGGCGTGTTCGTCGGCTTCGGGTTCCTGACCAAGATGCTGCAGGCGCTGCTCGTGGTGCCGGCGTTCAGCCTCGCCTATCTGATGGCCGGCCCGCCGAAGCTGGGCAAACGCCTCTGGCAGCTGCTGCTCGCCCTGGTGGCGGTGGTCGTCTCGGCCGGCTGGTACATCGCGATCGTCGAGCTGGTGCCGGCCTCGATGCGGCCCTACATCGGCGGCTCGCAGAACAACAGCCTGCTGGAACTCACCCTCGGCTACAACGGTCTCGGCCGCCTCAACGGTGAGGAGACCGGCAGCGTCGGCGGCGGCACTAGCCGCTGGGGTACGGCCGGATGGTTCCGCCTCTTCGACAGCGCCCAGGGCGGTCAGATCTCCTGGCTGCTGCCGGCCGCACTGATCGTCCTCGCCGCCGGGCTGGTGATCACCGCGCGGCGGGTGCGGACCGACCGTCAGCGGGCCGGCCTGATCGTGTGGGGCGGCTGGCTGCTGATCACCGGGCTGGTCTTCAGCTTCATGCAGGGCATCTTCCACTCGTACTACACGGTTGCCCTGGCGCCGGCGGTCGGCGCGGTGGTCGCCATGGGCAGCGCGCTGCTCTGGCGGCACCGGAGCAACCTCGTCGCTGCGGCCACGCTGGCTGCGGCGATCGCGGTGACGGCCTGGTGGTCGTACACGCTGCTGGGCCGCAGCGCCGACTTCCTGCCCTGGCTGCGCCTGCCGGTCCTGGTGGCCGGTCTGATCGCCGCGGTCGCGGTGATCGCGACCTTCCGCCGGGCGCAGCGGTTGGCCCTGCTGGCGGCCGCGGTCGCGCTGGGCGCGTCCCTGGCCGGACCAGCGGCGTACGCGGTGCAGACGGCGTCGGAGCCGCACACCGGTTCCCTCCCGTCCGCGGGACCGTCGGTGTCCGGCGGTTCCGGGGCTGGGCCGGGCGGTCTCCCCCGGGCCGGAGGCGGTGGCCGGACCGGCGGCGGGTTCCCCGGAGGCGGCCGCGGCACCGCACCCGACGGCACCGCACCCGGCGGGAACGCGGCCGGCGGGAACCGCACCGGTGGTGGCGCCCGCGGTGGCGGCATGAACGGGCTGCTCAACGCCGCGGAGGTCAGCGACGAGATGAAGGCGCTGCTCGAAGCGGACGCCGATCAGTACACCTGGGTGGCCGCCGCGATCGGTTCGCAGAGCGCCTCCGGCTATCAGTTGGCCACCGAGAAACCGGTGATGGCGGTCGGCGGCTTCAACGGCACCGATCCGTCGCCCACGCCGGCCCAGTTCCAGGCATATGTCGCGGCCGGTGAAATCCACTACTTCATCGGGGGCGGGAGTTTCGCCCGCGGCGGCGGCAACGGTGGCAGCAATTACAGTTCGCAGATCAGTGAATGGGTGGCCGCCAATTTCACGGCGAAGACGGTCGGCAACACCACGATCTACGACCTCACCGCCCCGATCAGCACCACGTCCGGCGGCGCCACCGCCTGAGCGATTCGCATCCGGCCTCCGGCTCGCGCTCCCCGCGCGGCCGGAGGCCACAGTGGTGTGTGCCGGGGCCGGCGCCGGCCCTCGCTAGATCTTGATCGCGCAGCGTGGCCGCGGTAGCGCCGAAGGCGGGTTGTTCTCCTGGCCGTACCTTCCGATTCGAAGTCTCAGAGTGCGCACAGCAATGCCCTGATAAGCGCAAAGCCGGACCCCGGATTTTTGTCGCATGAGCCTTTCGACGCTGCCTTCGCACGATGCCGACCCGCGCCGCGTCAGCGCGCCGGTTCTCGATGTGGTGATTCCGGTCTACAACGAGGAGACCGATCTGGAACCGTGTGTGCGCCGCCTGCACGGTTATCTCACAGAGCATTTCCCCTTCCCTTTCCGGATCACGATCGCGGACAACGCCAGTGTCGATTCCACGCCGACCGTGGCGCGGCGGCTCACCGGCCGGTACGCGGAGGTGGCCGCCGTGCACCTGCCGGAGAAGGGCCGCGGGCGCGCCCTGAAGCATGTCTGGACGAGATCGGACGCGGCCGTCCTGGCTTACATGGACGTAGACCTGTCGACCGATCTGGGTGCGCTGCTCCCGTTGGTGGCTCCGCTGATCTCCGGGCACTCGGATCTGGCGATCGGGTCGCGGCTGGCTCGCGGTTCCCGGGTGGTACGGGGCGCGAAGCGGGAGTTGATCTCGCGCGGCTACAACCTGATCCTGCGTGGCACGCTGGCCGCCCGGTTCTCCGACGCGCAGTGCGGGTTCAAGGCGATCCGGTCGGACGTGGCGGCGCGGCTGCTGCCGATGGTGGAGGACACCGGCTGGTTCTTCGACACCGAGATGTTGATCCTCGCGGAACGCGCCGGCCTGCGCATTCACGAGGTGCCGGTGGACTGGGTGGACGATCCGGACAGCCGGGTCGACATCGTGGCGACGGCGATGGCCGACCTGCGGGGGATCGTCCGGGTCGGCCGGGCGTTGAGCACGGGGCGTCTGCCCCTCGCTGCACTGCGTGAGCAATGGGGACGGAACCCGGGCGGGCTGACCGGGCAGCTGATCCGGTTCGCCGGGGTGGGTGTCGCGAGCACGCTCGCCTATTTGGTGCTGTATGCCATGCTTCGCAGTGGTTTGGGGCCACAGGGTGCCAACCTCATCGCGTTGCTGGTCACGGCCGTCGCGAACACCGCGGCGAACCGCCGGTTCACGTTCGGGGTGCGCGGGAGCGGCGGGGCGTGGCGGCATCAGGCGCAGGGGCTGGTGGTGTTCGGGATCGGACTCGGCCTCACCAGTGGCTCACTCGCGGCGCTGCACGCGGTCACCGCGGCGCCCGCCCGGCCGGGCGAACTGGCCGTGCTGGTGCTCGCCAACCTGCTAGCCACCGCCGTCCGGTTTCTCATGTTGCGTGTCTGGGTCTTCCGCTCCTGATCGGATTCCGGCCGAATCGCGTCATCCAGTGGCGGCTCGCCCGTTGTACCCGTTGCGGGGACCGCCATCTCCCGCCCGGGACGGGCCGGGCGGGAAAAACGGCACACGCGGGCGTATCACAAATGCAATTCAGAGGTAACAATGGGCTCTGATCGGGATCGCTTCCTCTCGATCCATGCTTCACCGGCGCGGCGGACCGGAGGGTAGTGCATGCTCAGCAAAGAGGACAGCAGGCGACTGGCACAGCTCGAACGACAGCTCCAACGCGACGACCCCGACTTCTGTGCCCGGATGGGCGGCGGCAACTTCAGCGTCACCACGTCCGGACGTCCGCCCCTTCCTCTGTTCATCACCGCCGCCGTGATCGCCGTTGCCGCCGTCCTGCTCGGGCTGGCCGGCTGGTGGATCGCCGCGGCGGTGGTCGCGACCTGGGCGGCGATCACCGCCACCGCGGCCGGCTTCCGGATGCGAAAGGCCCGCAACCGGGCGCGACCCTGACGCTCCTCATCTCCAGGACGGTCCGACCGATCACTGAGTCGGCATCGTTCCCGTCCTGGAGGATTGAGTGGCAACCCTGTTGTACCGGCTGGGCCGGTTCTCGTTCCGGCAGCGCCGGCTGACCCTGGCGATGTGGGTCACCGTGCTCGCCCTGTTCGGGGTCGGGGCCGCCACCCTGTCCGGACCGACCAGCAACGCCTTCTCCATCCCCGGCACCGAGTCGTCGCGGGCCATGGAGGTGCTGGCGGAGAAGTTCGGCGGCGGATCGGACGCCGCCTCCGCCAAGGTCGTCTTCACCGCCACCGGTGACGCCAAGCTCACCGGCGCCGAGCAGAAGGCGGCCATCGAGGCCGCGGTCGCCGAGCTGGCCAGGGCCCCGCAGGTCGCGTCGGTGGCCGGCCCGTTCGAGGCGCAGACCGTCTCGCAGGACCAGCAGACCGGGTACGCGACGGTCACCTACGCGGTCGCCGCGACGGACGTGACCACCGAGGCCCGTGCGGCGCTGATGAACGCCGGTGCCGCCGCGAAGTCGGCCGGCCTGGGCGTCGAGCTCTCCGGCGAGGTCACCCGCGCCGCCGAGGGCAGCCACGCCGCCGAGGCGATCGGCATCGCGGTCGCCGCGTTCGTCCTGCTGATGACGTTCGGTTCGCTGGTCGCGGCCGGGCTGCCGCTGCTCACCGCGCTGATCGGCGTCGGCATCGGGATGCTCGGCATCCAGATCGCCACCGGCTTCTTCGACCTGTCGTCGTCGACCTCCGCGCTGGCCACCATGCTCGGCCTGGCGGTCGGCATCGACTACGCGCTGTTCGTGGTCTCCCGCTACCGCCACGAACTGGCCCAGGGCCACGACGGCGAGGAGGCCGCCGGCCGCGCGACCGGCACCGCGGGCTCCGCGGTCGTCTTCGCCGGCCTCACCGTGATCATCGCCCTGGCGGCGCTGTCGGTGACCGGCATCCCGTTCCTCACCGCGATGGGTCTCGCCGCGGCGGCCACCGTCGCGGTCGCCGTGGTGATCACGCTCAGCCTGGTCCCGGCCATCCTCGGTTTCGCCGGCCGGCGGATCCTGCCGCGCCTGCGCAAGGTCGACGTCGCCAAGGTGCCGTTCGGCGAGCGCTGGGCCCGCAACGTGCTGCGGCACCGCTGGGTCGCCCTGCTCGTCTCGCTCGGCCTGATCGGCGCGGTCGCGGTCCCGGCTCTGGACCTGCGGCTGGCGCTGCCCGACGACAGCACCGCGGCGGTCGACTCCACCCAGCGCAAGGCGTACGACCAGCTCGCCGAGGGCTTCGGCGCCGGTTTCAACGGGCCGCTCGTGCTGGTCGTCCCGGCCGCCGGCGCCGAGCAGGCGCAGCAGGCCGTCGGCAGAATGACCGACGTCGTCATGGTCACCCCGCCGACCGTCAACCCGGCCGGGGACACCGCGATGCTCACCGTCATCCCGGCCTCCGCCCCGACCAGCGAGGCGACCAAGGATCTGGTCCACGCCATCCGGGACGCGGCGATCCCCGGACTCGCGGTCACCGGCGCCACGGCCGTCAACATCGACATCTCGGAGAAGCTGACCTCGGCGCTGGTCCCCTACCTGGCGATCGTCGTCGGGCTGGCGTTCGTGCTGCTCATGCTGGTCTTCCGGAGCATCCTGGTGCCGATCAAGGCGACCGTCGGCTTCCTGCTCAGCGTCGCGGCCGCGTTCGGCGCCCTGGTGGCGGTCTTCCAGAACGGCCACCTGGCCGGCCTGATCGGCCTGGAGTCGACCGGCCCGATCGTCAGCATCATGCCGATCTTCCTGATCGGGATCCTGTTCGGCCTCGCCATGGACTACGAGGTCTTCCTGGTCACCCGGACCCGCGAGGACTTCGTGCACGGGGCGGCGCCGAACGACGCGATCATCAGCGGCATGCAGCACGGCGCCCGGGTGGTCACCGCCGCCGCGCTGATCATGATGAGCGTCTTCGCCGGGTTCATCCTGGCCGACGACACGATCATCAAGTCGCTCGGCTTCGCTCTGGCGTTCGGGGTGGCGGTGGACGCCTTCCTGGTCCGGATGACCATCGTCCCGGCCGTGATGTCGCTGCTCGGCCGCTCGGCCTGGTGGCTGCCGAACTGGCTGGACCGGATCCTGCCCAATGTGGACGTCGAGGGTGAGCAGCTCACCCGGCAGCTGGCGGCTGAGCCCTCGTACCGGGAGGAACTTCCCACCGCCGCGTGAAACAGTGAGGCCCCCGCCGGGATGGCGGGGGCCTCAGTGCTTACAACCGGTTACTTGACGATCTTCGCCGTGTGGACCTTGGCGGACGAGGTGTTGCCAACCTTGTCCTCAGCCCAGTAGGTGATCTTCAGAGTGCCCTTGTCGACACCGGTGAGCGGGAAGCTCCACACGCCCTTGGCGTCCGGAACCGCGGTGATCACCGCGGCCTTGGCGGTGGCGTCGCGCTCCGAGGCCGCCTTCGTCCACGTGCCGCCGGCGAAGTAGTACCACTTGCCGGACCGCTGCTGGACCGCCTTCGCCTCGACCGCGGTGACGCCGGTGCCCAGGTCGTAGGAGGTGCCGGTGACGGTCTGCCAGGACGACGCCCGGTCGTCCTGCCGCGGCTCGATCAGGCGGGCCTCCGGCTTGAAGACGTCCATCAGAACCGTGACCACGCCGGCCGTGACGGTCTTGCCGGCCCCGGCCGGGTTCACCGGCGTGACCTTGACCTGGAAGAACCCGGGCTTGGTGTACGCGTGCGCCACGCTCGCGTTGTCCGCCGACGCCGTCGTGGTGACGCCGTCACCCCAGTTCACCGTGAACTCGGTGGCACCGGTCAGCCCGGTGACGCCGAGCGTGGTGGTCTCGGTCTGCCAGATCAGCTTCGGGTCCAGGCTGAACTTGCCCGCCTGGGCCGCCACCACCACGGTCGACGAGCCCTGGAACTCCGCCGCGCCGCTGTTGCCCGCCGCGTCGGACAGGGTCACCGACACCGGGTAGCTGCCCGCCGCCGCGTAGGTGTGCGTCGCCGAGGTGGCGTCCGCGGCCAGGGTCTGCGGCGCGCTGCCGTCACCCCAGTTGACGACCCGGGTGCTCACGTCGTCGGCAATCGCCTTCTGGGTGAGCGTCACCGCCTGGCCGGGCCAGAGCGCCGCCGCGTTCAGGGCGTAGGTGCCCGTCGGCGGCGTGGTGTCCTCGACACCCGGAGTGCTTCGCGGCTTGGGGTCCGCGGTGACCGGCGAGTGCTCGGCGAAGTAGTTGACCAGCATGGTGAGGTCGTTGTCGCCGGTCGTCTTGCGGTCGGTGCCCTTGCCGAGGGTGGCGAAGTTGTCACCACCGGAGGCGAGGAACGAGTTCGACGTCACCCGGTACTTGCCGTTCGGGTCGAGGGTGACCCCGTTCAGCTTGAGCGACGACGCGATGATCTTCGAGCCACGCGGCTTGCTCACGTCGTAGGAGTAGGTCAGCCCCTTCGACGAGCCCAGGTGCAGCACCGGCCGGGAGGCCCCGTCCGGCTGCCACTGCTCCTCCAGCACCTGCTTGATTTGGGCGCCGGTGAGCGTCTGGGTCACCACGTCGTTCGAGAACGGCTGCACGGCGAAGGCGGCCGAGTAGGTGACCGTGCCGTCGGTGCCGTACTTGAGGTCCGCCCGCAGGCCGCCCGGGTTCATGAAGGCGATCTGCGCCCCACCACGGCCGGCGTCGCTGGTCTGGTCCAGCTGCACGTCGGCGATGAAGTTGCCCAGCACCGACTCGGCGCCCCGGTCCTCGTTGCCGGCGGCGTTGTACGCCCGCAGGACGTCCGCGGTGATCGAGCCGAGCTTCTGCTTGCCCAGCTCGGTGGCGGTCTCCTTGGCCTTCGCCACGATGCCGGCGACGGTCGTGTTCGGCGTGAAGCCGGTGACGTTGAGCAGCTCAGCGGTCGACTTGGTCACCGACTTGGTGGCCGGGTCGACGGTCAGCACCGACTTGCCCAGCTTCAGGCCGTAGTCGCCGGCCTGGATCACCGGACGGGTCTTGTCGGTGCCGGGGACCGGCACCTGGAACGCGTACGGCTGGTGGGTGTGACCGCTGAAGATCGCGTCGATCTCGGCGCTCACCCGGGTGAAGTCACCGAAGACCGGGTCCTTGCTCAGCGCCTCGGCAGAGGTGATGTTCTCGGTCGCCGCGCCCTCGTGGGCCAGCAGCACCAGCACGTCGGCCTCGCCGTTGGCGGCGTTGCCGTCGGAGAGCTGGGTCGCCAGCGCGTTGGTCTCGGCGATCGGGTCACGGAACTCCACGCCGGCGATGCCGTCCGGGCTGACCAGCGAGGCGGTCTGCTCGGTCACCACACCGATGTAGCCGACCTTGACGCCGCCCAGGGTCTGCACGTGGTAGCCGGGCAGCACCCGCTCGCCGTTCTTGTAGACGTTGGCGGCCAGATACGGGAAGTTCGCCCGGGTCTCGACGCGGCCCTGCAGGTCGGCCAGGCCCTTGTCGAACTCGTGGTTGCCGACCGCGGAGACGGCCAGGCCGCCCGCGTTCAGCACGTCGATCGTCGGGTTGTCGGCGTCGATCGCGGAGATGAACGTCGACGCGCCGATGTTGTCACCGGCCGAGATCCACGCGGTGTTCGGGTTGGCCGCACGCAGCTGGTCGACCATCCCGACGAGCTGGGCCGCGCCACCGTTGCCGGCGGTCGGCGACTCGAGCCGGCCGTGGAAGTCGTTGATGCTGAGCAGCTGCAGGTCGACCGGGCCGGCGGCGCCGGTCTCCAGGCCGACGACCACCGGGTCGTGGTCGCTGGAACGGTACGGGTGGTCGGCGTAGAACGGGCCGTAGCCGTCGTACTGGTAGGCGAACGACTCGACCGAGTTGATGTTCCAGATGTCCACGCCGGTGACCCGGTCGGCCAGCGCCGGAGTGGCGATCGCGTGGTCCAGCGAGCCGGTCTCGCCGCCGAAGACGTACGAGTACTGCCCCGGCTTGTGCAGGTTGCGGAAGCCCTTGCCGTAGAGAACCTGGAGCGGGTCCTCCTGGGAGTACGAGTTGAAGTCGCCCAGCAGGATCACGTTGTCGGTGCCGAGGCCCGCGACGAAGGTGGCGAGCGCGTTCGCCTGGCGTACCCGGTCGCCGTTGTAGGCGCCCTGGCCGTCACCGGTGTCGACGTTGTCGCCGGTCGGGGTCACCGAGGTGCTCTTCGACTTGAAGTGGTTCGCCACCACGGTGAAGTCGGTCGCGCCGGCGGTGAAGGTCTGCGCGATCGGCTCGCGGGCGTTGCCCCAGACCGTCTCGTCGTTGACCGACTTCGAGGCGCCCTTCGGGGTCACCGCGGCCGGCTTGTAGATGATCGCGCTGGTGATGAAGTCCTGCTCGGTCGCGGCCGGCAGCTCGGCCGGGGACCGGACGTAGTCCCAGGTGCCCGCGCCGTCGACCTCGTTGAGCGCGGCCACCAGAGTCTTCAGCGCCAGCTGCGGGTCGTTGTCCTCGAAGCGGACCGAGTTCTCGATCTCCATGAGGGCGATCACGTCGGCGTCCAGCGAGGTGATCGCCTTGACGATCTTCGCTTCCTGCTTCTCCTTGGCGGCCTCGTCGGTCGCGCCGCGCGCCTCGCCACCGAAGTGGACGAAGTAGTTCAGCACGTTGAAGCTCGCCACGCGGATGTCGCCGCCGACGTTCTCCGGCGCCGCCGTACGCGGGTTGCTGTCCTTGAAGGTGCTCAGCTGCCCGGTCGGGGACACCGGCTGCAGCCGCCACTCGCTGAAGCCGTAGCTCAGCACGCTCGGGGCGAACGTCTCCACCACATCGCCGACGCGGACCGGGTCGTCCTTGGTCAGGTACGCCGGGGCCAGGCCGGCCGTGGCGAGGTTCGTGGTGCGGGCGTCGTCGATCAGCACCCGGCCGGCCCGGTTGGCGGCCTTCTGCTGGTTCGCGGCGTCACTGCCGGGCCGGGCGACGTCGGTCGGGATCCGGGCCGGGGTGTCACCGGCGGCCAGGATGATCTCGCCGTACCGGTTGGTGTTGTAGACGTCCGACACCGAGTACGTGCCGAGCGGGGCGACCAGCATGCCCTCGGCCGACTCGCGGGCCGCGTCGTCCAGCGGCAGCGTCAGCGCGACCGGGGCGGGCAGCGGAGCGCCGGTGGCGCAGACCTGCACGTCGGACTTGGCGCCGATGGTGATCTGGGTCAGCGAGTTGAACTCGCTCACCGTGCCGGTCACCCGGACCCGGTCGCCGATGGCCACCGACGGGTGGTTCGCGGCGGTCGAGGTGAGGTAGACGAAGATGCCGTCGGACGCGGTGCCGGCGGCGACCGGGCGGTCCCCACCGCTGCCCGCGGTCTGCACGTAGATGCCGTTGTAACCACCGGTGCGGTGGTCGGCGGTCACCACGCCCTCGACGGTGACCTTGGAATCGGCCAGGCCGGTCGCCGAGCCGGTGCCCTGCACCTGGGCGATCGTGTGGGTCGCCTCGGTGGTGCAGCCGGTGCCCGGCTCCTCGGGCTCCTCCGGCTCCTCGGTCTTGGTGTTGACCGTGCCGAAGCTGTGGGCCGCCGGAGCCTGCCAGGTGCCGTCGATGCGCTGCAGCGACTGGCCGGCCGGAGTGGTGTCCGGCTCGGAGACGCCGATGTCGACGCCGGTGACGCCGGCCGCCGGGCCGTTGGTGGCGGCGAACGTGCCCTCGTACGTGAGGAACTCGGCCACCGTGCCGTCCGGCTTCACCAGCGCGACGCCGTCCGGCGCACCGTTCTGGATCCCGGTGAACGGCTGGACGACCACGCCGGCCGCCGGCACCGCTCCGCTGAGCGTGGAGGTGCCGTAGCTCTGCCCGTTGGACCCGTTGTAGTAGACGATCTGCCAGCCGGTCAGATCGAACCCGACGGGCGCCTCGATCTCGACGGACTCGCCGCTGTCGGCGCCGGTGTTGTCATAGTGCAGTTCGCTGATGATCGGCGTGTCCGTGGCCGCTACGGCCGGACCGGCGAGAGTGAGACCGAGCGCGGTGACCACAGCGGTCGCGCCCAGCGCACGGAACCCTGGACGGGAACCGAGTGCTGAGCGGGACCGCGCGGCCGAACCCACGCTGCGTATGTATGGACGCATCGAGGTAGGTCCTCCGTACGAAGTAGATCCGCCGGAGCGTAAGTATGCCGAATGACGATCGATTCTCGTTCAGGTAACGAAAAAGCATTCACCTGGTGAGCACAGTCCCCTTATTGTTCGTTTTTGTTCGGCTGCGGTGGCGACGTAGGTCACACCCGGTGTCCTGGTCGTGGCGCACGCGCGTCCGGCGAGCCGCCGGCTCGCCCGGCACGATCCGCCGCCGGGCGGCGCGCGATTCCGCCCTCGACTTCCCGGCATTCAATAAAACCGATGCAGTCTCCTCCGGCGCCAATCGTTGCACCGCTGCTCCGACATTCGGTCGCCCGCCTCCCCCATTTGGCGGAAGCCCTTCCTCGGAGTCCGAAAAGGATTGCCGTTTATCGGACATCGCGATAAAGGCGAGCGGCATCAATTCGGACCTTCCCGCATTGCGCGGCAGATCGGTCAGGCGTGTCGCCGCAGGCACGAGCTCGGGCATTGATCGAGCAATCGGAACCGTCCTAGCTGGTGAAATGCGCCATGGACCCAACGTGATCATGGTGCTACGGTCCAGCGCCGTAAGGGCACCCGAGCCCATCGTGGACTTACCGGTCCGCACCATTTCGATCCAATTTCATAAGCGCCGCCAAACAGCGCTGCAGGACCTTGGAGCATCATGTTTACCCGCCAGGCAGTTACCTTTCTGAATGTGGACCTCGACTCCGACAGGCGGGCACACTCCGTCGGCAACGGCGGAGTGGCGATTCTTCCGGTGACCGGTGTGGCCGCTATCGGCGGCGGCAACCTGATGGTCCAGTTGCTGGGTGTGGCGCTGATCGCCATCTTCGCCGGAATTCTCCTGTTCCGCTGGGGATCCTCCCGTAGCCGGGCCGTCATGCAGGCCGGAGTGAACCCCACCCGGCACCGCGCCTCTCGTGGATTCCGCCGCGGCTCAGGCTCATGACGGCGGATCGGTTTCTGCGCTACGCCGCCGCTGCGGCGGCCAGCGCGGTACCCGTCGGCTACCTGAAGTACGTCGGGCTCGGCGGCGCTGACAAGATCTTCTCGTTCGCCGTGCTGCTGTACCTGCTGGCGTTCACCTTCATGGCGCTGTTCCAGAGGCAGCCGCACCTGCCGCTGCCGGCCGGCCGGGTGATCGCAATCGTGCCGTTCTACAACGGCGACGCCCAGCTCCTGCACGACTCGATCCGGTCGCTGCTCAACGGCAGTGTCGTCCCGGACGTGATCCACGTGGTGGACGACGGGTCCGCCTCCGCGCCGCCGGTGTTCGACCACCCGCGAGTGGTGTGGCACCGCCAGGCCAACGCGGGCAAGCATCACGCGCAGGCCCGCGCCCTCCGCGCCGAACTCTCCGACGGTCTTCCGTTCGACTACGTGGTGACCGTCGACGACGACTCGGTCGTCGACCGCTACGCGGTGGAACGGTTGCTGCGCCGCATGTCGGACCCGCGGATCAACGGTGCGACCGGTGTCGTCTACGCCATCAACCGGGCGAAGAGCATCATCACCAAGGTCACCGACCTGCACTACGTGCACTCCTGCCTGATCGTGCGGCAGGGCCTGTCCGCCAAGGGCGACGTGTTCACCACCTCCGGCGCGCTCGCCGTCTACCGGGCCCAGGTGTGGCTCGACAACATCGACGAGTACCTGGAGCGCGGCAACGCGGACGACCGGCACCTGGCGCACATCTGCCAGCGCACCGGACTGACCGCGGCGGTTCCGGACGCCTTCGTCTACACCCACGCCCCCGACAATGCGCCCGACCTGTTCCGTCAGCGCATCCGCTGGGCCCGTGACTACTACCGGATGCTCGCCCTGGACCTGCGCTACCTGCAGGGCTGGTCGCTGTGGATGCGCGGCACCGACTTCGCGCTGATGTGCCTGGCCCCGGTGCTGGCGCTGACCGCGCTGATGGTGTTCCCGTTCGCCCAGTGGCGGGTGCCGGTCGCCGGTGTGGCCCTGTGGGTCTTCTTCCTCTACACCCAGACCTTCGCCTACGTGCTGGAGCGGCGCGGGGTGGCGCTGCGGCACCGCCTGTGGGCCTGGCTCGCCTACACGCCGGTCCTCTACTTTTTGCAGATCGCCCTGATCGGACCGGCGATGCTGGTCGCGCTGATCAACCTGCGGCACCCGTCGTGGCAGACCCGGAACGCCAAGGAATCCATCAAGGCCAAGATCGGCGGCGGTCGCTCGCGCTGGCTGGACCTTCTCCGTACGGTGGCGATCTTCCGCGTGGTGACCTTCCACGCGACCGGCTGGGGCTGGCTGTCGTACCTGTTCCCCAGCATGGGCATCATGTTCGGCCTTGCCGGCTCGCTCATGGCCAGGTCGCTGACGAAGGTCGGGGACCGGGCCGAGCTGGCCGTCTGGTCCCGCGTGAAGCGGCTCCTGCCGGCCGTGTGGCTGCTCGGCGCGCTACTCATCCCCACGATGCTGTTCATGGGCTGGGACGGTGACGACGCCCGGCCGTTCAACGAGGCCGCCGTCATCGCGTGGATCTTCCCGCTCTCCGACCCGCCCGGGAACGACTGGGCCGCCCCGATGACGGGTGTGCTGTGGTACATCCGTACCTATCTCTGGTTGGTCCTGCTCTCGCCGGCGTTGTGGGCCTCGTTCCGGCGGTGGCCGGTGGCCACCACCGTGCTGCCGCTCGGGCTGATCGCGGTGGCGCCGCTGGTGGCGCCGGTCTCCACCTGGGGATCGGACATCCTCACCTCGCTCGGCACCTACACGCCCTGCTGGGTGCTCGGCTTCTGGCATGCCACCGGCCGGCTCCGCTCGGCGCCGTTCCTGAAGATCCTCAGCTTCGCGGTGGTCTGCGCGGGCATCTCGTTCACGTGGACCCGGTTCTATCCGCCGGAGCAGGGATCGCTCCAGGAGAGCCCGCTCGGCCAGGCGCTGTGGTCGGCCGCGTTCATCCTGCTCCTGCTGCGCTACGAGCCGAAGCTCGACTGGCTGCGCAAGCTGAAGCCGCTGGACTGGCTGGTCTCGAAGATGAACAGCCGCGCCGTCACGATCTACCTCTGGCACCAGTTGGCGATCATCTCCACGGCGCCGCTGCTGGCCGCGTCGGGCGTCTTCGAGCACGGGCCGGTGGCGTCCTGGTCGCTGAAGATGGCGATGGTCTGGGCCGGCGTGATCCTGGCGTGCTTCCTGTTCGGCCGGGTCGAGGACCTGACCAGCCCGACGAAGCGGGACGCGCACGCGAGCGCGGATCTGGGACGGACGCATCCCGAGGTGGCCCACGCGATCACCCCGCGGCCGGAACCCGGCCAGACAGCGGTGATCCAGCTGGCGCCGCCGCGCGCGGCCGGTGCGGTGGCGCACGTGCAGACCCAGCGGATCCGTCGGCCCGGCTACCCGCCGGCTCACCCCGTCGCCCATCAGAGGCAACCGGGCCGGTCGCAGCCGGCCAGGACGATGGCGGGCGACCGCGGGTGGTGGACACCCTGACGTGCCGGTGAGGCCCTGCCCCGTGTGGAGCAGGGCCTCATCGCCCCCGCGTGAAGCGACATCGTATACGATTTCGCGCAGGCGGGCCGCGCATCCATGGCTTTGGATGGCATCCTCCCGCCATGATTTCTCGCTGGAAGTACACCGCCGCCGCCGCGGCAGCCCTCCTCTGCGTGACCCTCACGCCGACCGCCGCCAACGCCGACGACTACCGCTACGACGGCGAATGGCCTGATCAGGCCGGCTGCACCAACATCCGGACGCTGCGCGAACGCACCCTGCTCACCCCCGCCGGCAGCGGCCAGATCGGCCGGCTCGTCGCCCGCGTCCAACTCCGCTACAGCGCCACCTGCCGTACGGTCTGGGCGCGAGTCCTCTACTACGGCAACGAGGCGCCCCCGTGGGGGCGGGTGGAGCGCGTCAACGACGGCAAGGCCTACCTGTGCGACCACACCGGCTGGAGCGACGACCTCGGCGCCTACTACTGCCTGTCACCGATGCTCAACGACGCCAACATGAGGTCGTGGGTGTGGGGCGAGGCCATCATGGACCGCAAGAGGTATTCCGGCCAGACCGAAGCTGCTTGAGCCTGTTGGTGCAGGTGAATCGTGGTGCCCCCGGTAGGAATCGAACCTACGACACACGGTTTAGGAAACCGTTGCTCTATCCCCTGAGCTACGAGGGCGCGAAGGGCATGCTACCCGACTCACCATCGACCGGGGGTGACCACTGCCAGCCCGCAACGCCGGGTCTGTGACGAGGCTGATCTGCGCAGGCCCCGGCCGGCGGAAACCGCATCTCCGCAGGGCAGCCAAGGAGATCAGCCTGTCCTGATACGGCGCGATATCTCCTCGAGTGTTCTGCGCGCCTTTCTCGGCTCGTCAGCAAGGATGACCAATTCGCTCATGGCGAGCCGATACAACTCCGAGGCCTTGCGGCCCTCCGAGAAATGGGCGCAGTCCAGGTGCTCCTGGTAGACGACCTCGGAGTCCGCCAGCTGCAGGATGGAAAATGAGTCGCCCCTGAAGGCAAGGCCACCCGCACCTGGCATCAGCACCTGAATCTTGACGTTCGGGCGCTTGGAGGCCCAGATCAGAAAGTCGATTTGGTCCTGCATGACGCCACGATCGCCGAGCCCGTCGTCCAGGGCCGCATATTCGACGATCGCCCAGAGTTTGGGTGTCCCTCGCTGCAACAGCATCTGCTGCCGCCGCATGCGCACGTCGACCAGCCGGCACGCCTGCTCTTCGTCCCGATGGGCAGACCGGATCACCGCCTCCGCATACGGCCTGGACTGCAGCAGCCCGGGAACGAATCGTACTTCGTACGTCCAGATGTATTTCGCTGCCGACTCCAGGACCAGGTAGGAGCAGTACCATTCCGGGAGGTCGCTGCTGTAGGAATTCCACCACCGGGGTTCCCGCAGACGGTAGCTGCTCTCCAGGAAAGCAAGCCGGTCATTGTTGTCCGCTACCCCGTACAGGGTCAGGAGGCTGTCCAGATCGGACTACTTCTGGCCGACTCGCCCATTCTCCAGCCGGCTCACCTTTGACGCCGACGCTCCGATGTGCCGCGCTGCGGCCTCCTGGGTCAAGCCGCAGGACTCCCGCAGCGCACGAAGCTTCCGCCCGAGGATCTGGTAGGCGTCGCTCGGCCGCCCACTACTGTCCGGCGACGGCGTTGTGGATGGCACGTCATTCCCTCACGACGTCGGAATGAGAGACTGCGTTCAGCGCGCCACGCCCGAAGGGGCGGCTCGGGTCAGGTTGAGGCCCAGCCCAAGCGCGGTGTCGGTTTCTTCTTGTCAGGCACGCCGCGTATGGTGCCGAGGCTCCCGACGCAGGGCAAGGTCGATTGTCGGATCTTCTCGTCACCTAGGGCTTACGCCCGACACCGCAGTAGCCGTCCAAGGCGGAACGCACCGGACCAGGCCCCGGCCGCCAGTGCGGTATGGAAACCACACCGGGTTCCACCAGGTCAAGCCCGGTGAAATATCCGGTGATCTCCTCCGGGCTGCGCAGATGATAGGGATGACCGCTCTGATTGGCGATCCGCTGCCCCTCAATGATCGCCTTGCTGGTGTTGGTGCCATCGGAGACGGCAAGGAAGCTGCCAGAAGGCACCTCGTGGAGCAGATGATCGACGATGGAACGGGCCTGCGCATAGTCCGCGACATTGCCCAGGATGCCGAGCATGGTGATCCCGACAGGCTCGTCGAAGTTCAGGGTGCGGCCGGCCTCGGCCACGATCCTGGCCGGGTTCTCGACATCGGAGTCGACATAGTCGGTGGCGCCCTCGGGGCTACTGTCCAGAAGAGCTCGCGCGTGCGCGAGGACGAGCGGGTCGTTGTCGACGTAAACCACCTTTGAGGTGGGCGCCAGACGCTGCGCGACCTCGTGCGTATTGTTCGCGGTTGGCAAGCCGGTGCCGATGTCCAGGAACTGCCTGATCCCCGCCTCGACGAGATAGCCGACCGCGCGCACGAGGAACTTCCGCTGCTCCTGCGCGACCTCCACAATGGCCGGAAACGACTTTCGGACTTGATCGCCGACCATGCGATCGATTTCGAAGTTGTCCCGGCCGCCCAGAATGTAATTCCAGACTCGTGCACTGCTCGGCTTGGTCGTGTCGATGTTCGGCTTGGTCATCTACAACATCCTTCGCAGGAAGGCGAGACTGACATCGAACTGAAGAGGGATTCTACGGCCACCAGCTTCATGGGAACCAATCTGGTTGAGGGTCGGCGTCGGGCGACACTCGAACCCACCCACAACTGCGACCCTAGTCGCTTGCCCAGCTAGGCGCTAGCCCAGTGGCGGTGCCGTTTTCCAGGCCGGCAGTTTTCTTGATTCGCTCCAGAAAAGCTTGCCCTCCGTACCGAAATGTCAGTGGAAAGCGGCCCGGCAGTGCCGCAGGAAGGCGGCCAAGGCCGGGCTGCTGCGTTCCTGCCAGACCAGCGCGAGCAGCGCTGGGATCTCGATCCCATCGATCGGGATCGCCGTCAGCTCGGGGTAGGCGCCGGCCATCGATTCGCTGAGCACGGCGACGCCGAGGCCTCGCCGGGCGAGGCCGGCGACGGTGTCCGGCGAGGTCGCCACCAGGGCGACCGCCGGGCCGATGCCGAGCGCGGCGCGGGCCTGGTCGAGCACGTTGCGGATGCCGGTTCCCACCGGCAGCGAGATGATCGGGTACGCCGAGAGTGCGGTCACCGAGAGACGGCCACTATGGGCCAATTCGCTGTCGGACGGCGTCAGCGCCACCAGCCGCTCGCTGGCGATCACGTGAGTGGCCAGGTGTTCCGGTGGCTCGCCGGCCAGGCCGACCAGGGCCAGGTCGAGGCTGCCGGAGCGCACGCCGGCGACCAACTGGTCGGAGTTCGCCTCGACCAGCTCCAGCTCGATGTCGGGGTGCTCGCGGTGGAAGGCGGCGAGCGCGTCGAAGAGCGGCGCGACCTCGCATCCGATCACCATGCCGAGGGTGAGCCGACCGCGGATCAGGCCGTTCACGTCGTCGATCGCGTCGCGCAGGTCAGCGGTCGCATCGAGCGCCGCGCGGGCGTGGCGCAGGGCGGCCGAGCCGGCTTCGGTGAGCCGCGCGGTGCGCCCGGTCCGGTCGAACAGACGGGCGCCGAGCTCGTGCTCCAGCGCCTTGATCTGGGCGCTCACACCGGACTGGGTGATGTGCACTCGCTCGGCCGCGCGGGTGAAGTTGGCGGTCTCCGCGACCGCGACGAAGTACTCGAGCTGCCGCAGATCCATGACTGTCGATTGTAGTAGCCATGAGAACTATGCGTTGGACTTGTCATTCCCCTCACGGAAGGCTGGACGCATGACCGATCGAGAGAAGGCATTGCGACCCGAGGATCTGACCCGGCTGTTCGTCGAGCGCGCCAACGCCAAGGACGCCGAGGGGCTCGCCGAGCTCTACGAGGAGGAGGCGGTGATGGCCTTCCCACCGGGCAGCCAGACACGCGGGCGCAAGGCGATCCAGCAGCTCTGGGAGCAGTTGCTGCCCCAGATGCCGCAGTTCGAGCCGGAGCAGCCCCTGCCCACCCTGATGAGCGGCGACCTGGCACTGACCTCCACTCCGCCCAGGGACGGCTCGGGGGCACGTGCGCAGGTGGTGCGGCGTCAGCCCGACGGTTCCTGGCTGCGCGTGCTCGACCAGCCGGAGTTCGTCCGGCCGGATGTCCACTGAGGTCGGTTCCGGCCGTCCCGCGACGGGACGGCCGGAAACCCGTGTTCAGATCGCGAGTCGCTGACCTGCGTAAAGGCGGTGCGGGCTGGTCAGGATCCCGTCATTCGCCCGATAGAGGGCCTGCCACCCACCGCTCACGTCATAACGGTCGGCGATGCCCGCGAGGGTGTCCCCGGGGCGCACCACGTGCGTGCGAGACGCACTGTTCGTCACGCGTGGTGTGGCCTTGCGCTGGGTGGCCTTCGCGGTCGCGCTCGGCTTGTATGCGTTGCGCCTGCCGCAATGCGGCCAGGCACCGATTCCCTGCCCGCGGAGCACCCGCTCAGCGATCAGGATCTGTTCGGATTTGGTGGCCCGGTTGGCCGTGGTTGCGAACTTCGTGCCGCCGTAAGCACGCCACGTGCTGCGGCTGAACTGAAGGCCGCCGTAATAGCCGTTGCCGGTGTTGATGCGCCAATTGCCACCGGATTCGCATCGTGCGATGGCGTCCCAGTTCACGCTTGCAGCCTGGGCGGGCGCGGCAGGAGCGAGCAGTCCCACGGTGCCGGCGAGGCCGGCGGCGACCATGCCGAGTGCACGGTGGAACCGCTTGTTGATCTGAACCATGAGTTGTCCTCCACGCCTGCGAGGTCAGCTGTCGGGTTCGGGCAGAGGTGCCCGGCCGCCAGTGGCGGCTTCACCCCGAGGCGCCTGAGCGCCGAGGAACTTGTGGGTCCCCCGCTCCATGCCGTTGGGTTTCGATCCGTGGTCGGCGGCAGGACTCGGCGTTCCGGCCACGGAGTCCGCCATCGCGGACTGCCGACGGTGGTCACCGCCCGACGAGGCTGGCCATGCCTGAAAGCGGGACCGGTGACCTTGTTCCCACAAATTAGCCGCTTTGATCTTCCTTTGTGTGAATAACTCAGCAGATTTTCGTGCCATCACTACTGATCGGTAACGAGTGCTGCGGACCCTCCACCGAGGGGGCACAATCGGCAGCCATGAGCGATGGAGCGCGCGACTTGGACGTGATCGTCTACGGTGCCACGGGGTTCGTCGGTGTCCTGGTAGCACGGCATCTCGCCGGCCACGCACCGAAGGGCACCCGGATCGCACTGGCCGGGCGCTCAGCGGAGAAACTGGAATCCGTCCGTGCCCGGCTCGGCGTCGACTGGCCGATCATCGTTGCGGACGCGGCCGATGCAGCCGCGCTGGCCACGATGGCCGCTCGCACCCGCGTCGTCATCACCACGGTCGGTCCTTATGCGAAGTACGGCCGGGTTCTCGCGCGTGCGTGCGCCGAGGCCGGCACGGACTACGTGGATCTCACCGGTGAGGTCCTTTTCGCCCGGGACAGCATCGACGAGAACCACGAGATCGCCCGGCGCACCGGGGCACGAATCGTGCACTCCTGCGGGTTCGACTCGATTCCGTCCGACATCGGCGTCCACGTGCTGCATCAGCGCGTCCAGGCAGACGGTGCCGGCGAGCTCACCGACACCACGCTGGTGGTGACCTCCATGCGCGGCGGGATCAGCGGCGGGACGATCGACTCGATGCGCAACCAGGTCGACGTGATGAAGAAGGACCGCCGGTTGCGCAAGGTGGGCGCCAGTCCGTACTCGTTGAGTCCCGACCGCGCCGCCGAACCGGATCTCGGTCGCCAGCCGGACATGTTCACGCTCCCCGCTTCCGAAGTGGACCCGCGCCTGCGCGGCCACCTGGCCCCGTTCGTCATGGCGTCCTACAACACCCGGATTGTCCGGCGCAGCAACGCCCTGCGAGATTGGGCCTACGGTCGCCGCTTCCGCTACCGCGAGGCCATGAGTGTCGGCGCTTCCCCGCTCTCCCCGGTGCTGGCCCTCGGCACCAAGGTCGCGCTGAACGGCCTGGTCGTCGGGCTGGCGCTGCCGCCCACCCGCTTCTTGCTCGACAAGGTCCTGCCGAAACCGGGCACCGGCCCGAGCGAGAGCACGCAGCGCAACGGCCACTTCACCATGGACCTGTTCACCACCACCACGGAGGGCGCGCGCTACACCGCACGCTTCCGCGCCAAGGGCGACCCCGGCTATGCCGCCACCGCCGTCATGCTCGGCGAGTCCGCCCTGGCCCTGGCCTTCGACCGGGAGAAGCTGCCGCCGTCCGAGGGTGGCGTGCTCACCCCCGCCACCGGCATCGGCGACGCCCTGGTGGATCGGCTCCGCGCGGCCGGCATGGAGATCACCGCAAGCAAGCTCTGACGCGCGCCCGACCGGCTGTCATGCGAGGCGGCGGGCGATCAGGTCGAAGACGTGCCAGTGCTTCGGTCCGCTGAACGCCGGGCCGGGCGCGTCCTCCTCATGCCAGTGCTCGATCTCCCAACCGTCGGCGAGTGCGCGTGCCTCGGCACCGTCGAGGAACGTCATGGTGGGGTCGCCGGCCCAGGAGTCGTGCACGCCGAAGACGTTCACCGCTGCCCGGCCGCCGGGCCGGACAGCGGAGCGGATCACCGTCCACAGCTTCTCGAACGACGGGCGGGGCTGGAAAGGCAGGGCATAGCCGGCATAAACGAGGTCGGCGCCGGGCAACTCGGACACGTTCTCGAAGCCGCACGTCCGAACCGTCAGTGCGGGATGCCGCCCACCGACGGTCCGCAGCAGGCGGGCCTCGGTGCCCGGCTCGCTGTCGATCGCCAGGACATGCCAGCCGTCGTCAAGCAGCGCCCGCGTCTCCCGGCCGGCCCCGCAGCCGAGGTCGATCGCGGTGCGCCCGGCACCGGGTCCGGCCAGGCTCATGGCCCGCCGGCACAACTCCCGCACGGCGCGCGTGCTCTGGCGGGCGTTGTATCCGGCCCAATGTGCCGTGCTGTGACGATCCGACATGCCCCGATCATGCCTACCGGCGCGGTGCCCTTCAGCAGGCTGCGTGCCGCCCCTCGCCTGCCTGCCGAAGATCTGGCAAAGGCGGCAAAGCCTCCGGCATCCCCTCGAACCTCAGCAGCTCAAGACCGGTATCAGGGATCCGACCCGAGACGGCCAAGGAAATGTTCAGGCCTTCATATCGAGCGCTACTGGCACCAACCAGGTCCATACGGGCAGGATTCTGACGTGACCGCCAGTCCTCTGCCCTATCCGCTGAGGTTGACGGGAACCGGCATCGTCCTGCGTGAGTGGCGGCCCGACGATCTGGACGACCTGGTCGCTCTGCTGGACGAACCGGAGATCGCGCGCTGGACGCCGATGCCGTCACCGTTCGACGCCGAGTCCGGCCTCGCCTATCTCAAGCGTGCCTATCACGGCCGCACCAACGGCAGCCGCATTCAGCTCGCCATCACCGCCGACGGTGGGCGGCCGCTCGGGGAGGTGTTGCTCTTCGGCGTCAACACCGACCTCCGCGAGGCGGAGCTCGGCTATCTGGTGGGCCGGCCCTACCGGCGGCGCGGCCTCGCCTCGGCCGCGCTGGCCACCCTTTCCGGGTACGCGTGTGGCACGCTCCGCCTGCGCCGGCTGCTCCTGCGTATCGACCCGGGGAACACGGCGAGCACGTCGGTGGCGCGACGGTGTGGTTACTGGCTGACCGGTGAGGCGCCCATCCGGCAGGAGGGCCCTTACGGACCGATCTCCCTGGAGACGTGGGAATTCGTCGACGGGCGCTCCGGCACCCGCCCGGAACGCCGCGGAAATGTCGCAGCCCGGCGGTACGGTCGCCGGTAAGTCGACTCGGGGAGCTCCGATGATCAACGTGGATCGTGCGCGCGTCATGGCGTTCCGGGTGCGCGCCTTGGGCCTGGCCGACCGCGCGGCTGCGCGGCCGGCTGACCTTCCGTCACTGGATCTCGGCATCCAGGAGTACACGCCGGGTTCCGCGCGGGTCGCGCTCACCGCGCGGACCAGCGCCGAGCCGGAGGACGATCGGCTGATCAGCGTCTGGGCCGCCCGCGGTGCGCCCCACCTGCACCGGCGCTCCGACCTGGCCGCGCTGGTGCGTCAGCTCTGGCCGCTCACCGACGCCGACGCCAGCGCGCGGATCAACAGCGCGCAGATTCCCGACGGGTGGCCGATGGGCATCCGCGCGTTCACCGTGACCGCCGAGGCCTTCCGTGCGGTGGTGACCGAGCCGATGCCACGCGGGGCGGCGAGCACCGAGGTGAGCCGCCGGGTTCCGCCCGAGCTGACCTATGACTGCCGCGGCTGCAAGGCCCGGCACATCGCCGGCAACGTCTGGCAGCACGCCGGGCTGGCCGGTGGTGTCGAGGTGCTCTCCCGGGGCCGCGACGCCCTGCTCGGCCCGATTCCGGACGCTCCACCGATGCCCTCGGCGAACGCCGGGATCGACCGGATGATCGAGACCTACCTGCGGTTCCTCGGCCCGGCGACGCCCGCCGAGGTGGCGAAATATCTGGGCAGTTCCACCGCCGAGATCCGCAAGGTGTGGCCGGCCGAGCTGGTCGAGGTCCGGGTGGACGGGCGGGCCGCCTGGGTGCCGGAGCCACAGGTCGCCGACCTGGAAACGGCCGAGACGCCACCCGGTGTGCGCTGGTTGCCCGGCATGGATCCGCTGCTGCAGGCCCGCGACCGCGACCTGCTGTTGCCCGGGCGGGATCGCCAGAAAGAGGTGTGGCGCCCGCTGGGCAATCCGGGCGTCCTCCTGGTCGACGGCGACATCGCCGGCGTGTGGCGGGCCCGCATGGCCGGCCGCAAACGCGTGGACCTGGCCGTCACCGCGTTCGGCACGCTGAGCGCGGCACAGCGCAAACGCGTCGACAGCGAGGCCGCCGAGGTGGCCCGCGCCCGGGGCGTCCCCGACGCGGCCGTCTCCTGGGAGTGAGCAGGGCCGGGGCAGCACTGCGGGTAACTGACTTGGGAGACTGCGGCATGGCCACGATCGGGTTTCTGCATACCGCGGATGTGCACATCGCGACGTTCGGGCGGATTGTCGCCGAGGTGGCACCCGAGATTGAGGCTCGGCATCTGGTCGATGCGGGGTTGTTGGCCGACGCGCAGGCCGGCGGACTGACTCCGGAGATCGCCGGGCGTGTCCGGGAGCGGCTTGACGAGCTTGCGGCCGACGGCGCTGACCTGATCGTCTGCACCTGCTCCACGATCGGCGCGGTCGCGGAGACCGCCGCAGTTGCGGTTCCGGTGCTGCGCGCGGACCGCCCGATGGCCGATGCCGCCGTGGCCGCCGGGCCGCGAATCGGGGTGCTGGTCACCACCGAGTCCACTCTGGAACCGACGTTGGATCTGTTCCGGGAAAGCGCAGCCCGGGCCGGCATTGAGGTACAGCTCGTTGTGGGGCGCTGTTTCTCCGCATGGCAGCACTTCGAGAGCGGCGACCTGGATCGCTATCACGCGGAGATCGCGGAGCAAGCCCGGAAGCTGGCGTCCGATGTAGACGTGCTTGTCCTGGCGCAAGCCAGCATGACGCCGGCCGCAGCCCTGCTCGACGATCTTCCCGTGCTCACCAGTCCACGCTCAGCGGTGACCGCGGCAGTAACCGCGATGAGAGGCGGCCCGGAGGGCACCGCACGCCGCTCCGGACACCACTCGCTCGGGCAGCCGGCAGCTACACGCACGACCAGCACGCACGGCAGCAGGCGCGCACGAATAACAGACGATCACCGGCAATAGAAGCGCAGGAGGTGAAGCGCAGAAAGGGGCTCGGCAGGCAGGTGCGCCAGAGGAAGGGCTCGGCAGGGCAGACACGCCAGCGGAGAAACCCTCGACCGAGCAGATGCGCGCCGGCGTGAGGCCGAGAGGGTCAATGCGCCGGCGCGAGGCCGAGAGGGTCGATGCGCACCGGCGTGAGACCGAGAGGGTGGATGCGCACCGGCGTGAGGCCGAGAGGGTGGATGCGCCGGCGGCGGAGGGTTCGGCGCGGCGTTGCAGTAATCCCTTTCCGCAAGGGGGATCCGGCGGGCAAGGTCACCCCATGCAACCCATACCACCAAGCGTCACCGAGGCCATCGCTCGCGCTGAGGCGGTCGCATTCGCGTACTCATCGGAACCGGAAGCGGGCCGGCTGCTGGCCGCACTGAGTGCGGCCGTGCCGGCCGGTGGGCGAATCCTCGAGTTGGGGACCGGGACCGGCGTCGGCACCGCCTGGATCCGGCACGGGCTCGGCGAGCGCACCGACGTCGAAGTCGTCACCGTCGAGTTCGACCCGGCGACCGCCGCGGTCGCCGCCGAGGCCGGCTGGCCGGCGTGGGTGACGCTGCACATCGGCGACGCGGAGGAGCTTCTGCCCGGCCTGGGCACCTTCGATCTGATCTTCGCCGACGCCCCGGCCGGCAAGTGGACCGGGCTCGACCTGACCATCGCCGCCCTCGCGCCGCGCGGTGTGCTGCTCGTCGACGACATGGATCTGGGCCGCTACACCGAGCCGGAGCAGGTGGCGAGTGTCGAGACCGTCCGCCGGACCCTGCTGACCGATTCGCGCCTGGTCGCCGCCGAACTGCCCACAGGGAGCGGCTTCATCATCGCCTGTCGCTCAGAACGGTAGCGATATATCGTTAGCGTCATGAGAGGCTACGGCGGCCGGCGGATGCCGCGCGGCGACGTGCGCACCGCGGTCCTGCTGCTGCTCGCCGAGCAGCCCATGCACGGCTATCAGCTGATGCACGCGATCGCCCACCGCACCGGCGGGCGGTGGCAGCCGAGTCCGGGCGCGATCTACCCGACGCTCAGCCAGCTGGAGGACGAAGGGCTGGTCTCCGTCACGGCCGGCGCCGGGCGCAAGCTCGCCGCCCTCACCGACGCCGGCCGGCAGCACTTCACCGAGCATTCCGATTCCTGGTCGGACCCGTTCGCCGCCTTCCCGGAGCGATCCGGCTCCACCGACCTGCGCCCGCTGCTGGAGCAGGTGCACGACGCCGCCCGCCAGGTCGGCCGCACCGGCAGCGAGGCGCAGGTCTCGGCCGCCGCACGGATCCTGGCCGACACCCGCAAGGCGCTCTATCTGCTGCTGGCGGAGGGGCCCGACGGACTTGAGGAGACACCGTGACCACCACCCCGCGCACCGCGACCGCCAGCGTCGCCACCGACAACGCCCCGCGCTACGCCAAGCAGCTCGCCTCCCACCTGGGCCGGCGCAGCGAGATCCGCGAGCTCGGCGAGGACATCGCCATCGTGCTCACCGTCGGCGAGTGCCGACTGCACAGCACCGAGTCGGCTCTCGAGCTGACCGCCACCGCCGGCAGCGACGACGACCTGAGCACGGTCACCCGGGTCGTCGGCTCCCACCTGGAGCGCTTCGGCCAGCGCAACGAGCTGACGGTCGACTGG
This sequence comes from Actinoplanes sp. NPDC024001, assembly GCF_040638955.1. Taxonomy (NCBI): domain Bacteria; kingdom Bacillati; phylum Actinomycetota; class Actinomycetes; order Micromonosporales; family Micromonosporaceae; genus Actinoplanes; species Actinoplanes sp. NPDC024001. The sequence continues at coordinate 7,952 of NZ_JBEZZB010000044.1, read as the reverse complement.
CAGTTCATGCGGTGAGAAATCCGGCGGGGCGGAGCAACCTTTCTCGCCTCAGCGACCACTCCCCCGTGTGCTCAACTCCTCTCGCAATCGCCGCAAGGCGCTGGCCGGTGGCATCGCCACCGTGGCGGTCCTGGCCGGCGCCGGCCTCTTGGGCGTCGGCCAGCCGTGGGCCAACGCGGCCGCCAACGTCAGCTTCGACACCGGCACCGGCCTGTCGTTCACCATCAACGGCGCCAACGGCAACATGACGTCGCTGAAGCACCGCGGCACCGAACTGGCCGCCTCCGGGCAGGCCGCGGGCCAGTTCCAGTCGGGCTGGTCGTCCGCGACCGTGACCAGCAAGACCTTCAACAACGGCAGTTCAATCCTGGTGAGCGTGGCGAACAGCGCAATCGGCGTCACGCAGCACTACTTCGCCCGGAAGAACGACAACACCGTCTACCTGGCCACCACCATCACCAAGGCGCTGAACCCGGGCGAGGCCCGGTTCATCAGCCGGCTCAACTCCTCGCTGTTGACCACTTCGCCGGCGGCCGCCAAGACCGGCGGCGCCACCAGTACGGTCGAAGGCTCCGACGTCTTTGCCTTCACCAACGGCCGGACCGCCTCGAAGTTCTACAGCTCGCAGCGGCTGATCACGCAGCAGCCGTTCGGCGCCAGCGGCAGTGGACACGGGGCGTACCTGATCCCGGCGTACACCGACATGACTCCGGCGGGCCGTTCTTCCGGGACATCGAGGTCAACGACACCGGCAGCGCGGTCAACCTGACCCACTACATGTTCAGTGGGCACCAGCAGACCGAGGCGCTGCGGTTCGGGCTGCACGGCCCGTACGCTCTCGCCATCACCGACGGTGCCGCGCCGGCGGCCCGCAGCATGGATTTCCTGGCGTCCTTCTTCCCCGGCATGCTCTCGAACGCCCAGCGCGGCGGGGTCAGCGGCACGGCGAGCGGCACCTGGAACGGCCTGCGGGCCACGGTCGGCCTGGCCGGCCCGACCGGGCAGTACTGGGGCCAGGTCAAGGCCGGCAAGTTCGTGATCGGGCACGTCAAGCCCGGCACCTACCGGGCCACCCTGTACGCCGGTGAGCTGGAACTCTCCACGAAGACGGTGACCGTCACCGCCGGCGCGACCGCCCCGCTCACGATGACCGGCAACGTCCCCGCCGCCGGCAAGCTGTTCCAGCTCGGCGCTTTCGACGGCACCCCGGCCGGCTTCCGCAACGCCGACAAGATCGAGACGATGCACCCGTCGGACAGCCGGATGGCATCGTGGCCGGCCGGCACCCACCAGGTCTCCGCCGGAGCGGCCGGCTTCCCGATGGCCGAGTTCAAGGCGGTCAACTCGCCGATCGCGCTCAGCTTCACCCTGGCGTCGGTCCCGGCGAACGGCGCGAAGCTGCGCATCGCCACCACCTCGAACTTCGCCGGCGGGCGTCCCGCGGTGGCGATCGGCGGCTGGACCTCGCCCGCCTCCGCCTCGCCCGCCCCGGTGAACCTGAACTCGCGGGGCGTCACCCGCGGCACGTGGCGCGGCATCAACACCACCTACACGTTCACCGTCCCGGCGAGCGCGTTGAAGGCCGGCAGCAACACGCTGTCGATCTCGGTGCTGAGCGGCAGCAGCGGCGCGACCTTCCTGAGCCCGAACTTCGTCTTCGACGCCCTCGCGCTGGATCCGGCGTAGGGCGTCGCACCGCAGAGGGGTCCGGCCGCCTTTCGAGGGGAGCGGCCGGACCCCTCTCCTCACTTCTTCTTGAAGGTGAAGTACTTCCAGGGGCCGTAGGTGGTGTAGTTGACGTTGTCACCGGACGTGCCCCGCACATATTCGGTGCGGACCCGGAACTTGGCGCCGGCTTTGAAGGTGCCGTTCAGAACCACCGACGACGTGCCGTGGTGGTCGAGAGGCGAGTATTCGGAGTAGAAGTTCCGCCATTTGCCGTTGCGGTAACGCTGGACGACGGTGTGCGCCGACCGGCCGGGATGCAGGGTCACCGAGTTGGTGAACCGCGGATCCTTCGACGTGCGGAAGACGTGGTAGCGGATCGAGCCGATCTTCTTCATGGAGGAGTGCCGACTGATCCGGGTGCCGGCCCAGACCTTGCTGTAGACCACGGACGTGACGGCGCGCGGGCTGTACGCGGCATCACCGGCGAACCTGGCGGTCACCGTGGTGTTCGACGTCAGCGTGAAGCTGCCGCTCACCTTGCCGGCGCTGTTCGCCCTCGCCGACACGATCAGCTGCCGGCCCGACAGGTCGCCGTGCGGCTGCGCCCAGAGCTCGACGACCCGATTCGTGGCCGTGCTGCCGAGGGTCGCCGTGAAAGTGACCTTCGACCTGTAGTTGTGCACGGTCCCGTTCCGGTCCAGGGACAGCGTGGGCGTGAGGGTGGAGACCTTGACGGTGACACTTCCCGAGACGCCACTGCGGCCCTCGTAGAACGCGGTGTATTTGATCGTGCCGGTGTCCGGCGGAGCGTCGACGAACCGGAATGCGCCGGAGGCGTCGGTCGTCACGGTCGCGATCTCGGGGTCCTCGTACACGATCCGAGGGTCGGTACGAGTGATCATGAGTGAGCTACCGCCCGGAATGTCCGTGGTTGTTCCGCTGATCGTCAGGGGCCTGCCGCGAACCGCACTGGCCGGCCCGTGCACTTTGATTGCCGCTGTGATCGGAGTCGCCGGCCGCTCGGGCGCCTGCGTCTGCGGCGGCGCCGACTTCTGGGGCTGGAGCGCATGAAGGGCGAACTGGTCCCCGTTCTTGGTGACCGCGAAAAGCTGAGTCCCGCTGGGCTCCCAGGCGAGACCGCCGGTTGCCAACGGGTGAGGTAACGTCACGCTCCATTCGGCCAATCTCAGCGCCGAGAGAACCTTGACGGCAGCGCCCTTGCCGACCGCGAACCGGCCATCGCCGGCCATGTCGATTTCCTTGGTGAACGCCGCGCAGGGGAACGGCTGCAAGTTGATCGAAGACCCCAGCTGCCGGCAGACGTCGCCGACCAGAACCCATCCGCTGCCGCCCGGGACGAAGAGGGCATCCTCGATGCTGAAACCGTTGGCGCTCATCATGAAGGTCGCTCGCTCCGTGCCGGAGGAGACGTCGTAGATCTTGGTGAATCCGGCCTCCGCACCGCCATCGAGCGCGACCAAAAGCTGACCCGGTGCTGCCGGACTGGCGAAGACCCTTGGCGGATGGTGGTACACGTCGCCACCCAGCTCATGCAACCGCACCGTGCCGGACGAGTCCACGGACCCGAAGTTTCCGGTGGCACGACCCGTGGAGTCGTCGTAGCCGAACCAGATCCTGTCCCCAGCAACCGTCACGTCCTGCGGATACACCGCGTCACCCAGCGGATAGCGGTCCACTTCCGTCAAGGTTTCCGTCGACACGGTGACGACTGCCCGGGCCTCGTCCACCGCGGCATAGAGCATGCTCGAGTCGGCGGAGAGTTCCAGCCCGCGCACTCCGGGCAGATTCGCCAGCCTGGCTTTCACCGCACCGTCGTAGCCGGCGGCGACGATCTCTCCGGATGAGGGATCACTCAGGAGGATCTGTTGGTGCAGGCCGTCGACGACGACATCGCCGAGCGAGGTGACCGGGAGCGCCGAGGATTGATCGGCGGACGCGGTGCCGGCGGAGAACCCGAATCCGACAGCGGTCGTTGCGAGGAGAACTGCGGCCGCGAGGACGGCACGAGAGATGCGCATGGGACCCCGAATTAATCAGGCGGAAGAACCCGCCCTGGCAGAGTATGCGGAGATCCAGGCGAAGTTGATCATCCAAATGGGCGAGCCGGGGCCGGTTCGTCGCGACGCCCACGGATCGACGACGCGGGGCTTTCTCCGTACCCCTCTGGGGGTTTCTTGTGGGCCTCGGCGGGCATGCCCGCCGCATGCCTGTCGAGCTGGACCCGCCGCTCCCCGCCCACCTGCAGGTGAAGGTCACCGCAGCGTGCAATCTGCGCTGCACCATGTGCCTGGTCCGCTATCGCCCGCCGGTGAACAAGCTGGCCGGCGCCATGCCGCCCGAGCTGTTCCACCGCCTCGTCGACGAGGTGCCGCTGCGGCAGCTCACCCTGCAGGGGCTGGGCGAACCGCTGCTCTCGCCCTACCTGCCGGAGATGATCGCGGCCGCCGTCGGCCGCGGCATCCGGGTCGGGTTCAACAGCAACGCGACGCTGCTGAACCGGCGCCGGGCCGAGGAGCTGGTGGCGAGCCGCGTGGACTGGCTGCACGTCTCGCTGGACGGGGCGAGCGCGGGCGCCTACGAGGCGATCCGCGAGGGCGCCCGGTTCGACACCGTGATCGAGAATCTGCGCGGGCTGGTCCGGGCCAAGCGGGAGGCCGGCAGTGCCACCCCGTGGATCCGCGTGGTCTTCGTGGCGATGCGGGACAACGTCGCCGAGCTGCCCGACCTGGTGCGCCTGCTCGGGGAGATCGGTGTCGACGAGCTGCGCGTGCAGAACCTGTCGCACAGCTTCGACGACACCGACCCGGCCGGGCGTTACGAACCGATCCGGACCTTCACCGCCGACCAGGCACTGTGGACCGGTGAAGACCTGGACCTGGCCCGGACCGCGTTCGCCGAAGCCTCCCGCACGGCGGCCGCCCTGAACGTCCGGCTACGGCTGCCGAACTTCCACGACGAGGGCGGCGGTGGCTGCACCTGGCCGTGGGACGCGGCCTACATCACGAGTTCCGGCACGGTTCAGCCCTGCTGCATGGTGATGGGCGACGACCGCGTGTCACTCGGCACCCTGACCGAGAGCGGCTTCCCGGAGATCTGGCGCGGCGAGCCGTACCGGGATTTCCGCCGGCGGCTGGCGAGCGCCGAACCGCCGGCGGTGTGCCGGGGCTGCTCCCTCTACCACCACACCTTCTAGGGGATGAAGACCGCGCGCACGCAGCCGTCCTCCTTCTCCTTGAAGATGCGGTAACCCTCCGGCGCCTCGGACAGCGGCATCACATGCGTGGCGAGGTGCTCGGTGGTCAGCTCCCCCCGGGCCATCCGCTGCAGCAGCATCGGAATGTAGCGCTGGCCGTGCATCTGCGCGCCCCGGACGGTCAGGCCCTTGTTCATCAGCGCGCCGAGCGGGAACTTGTCGACGAACCCGGCGAAGACCCCCAGGACGAACACCGAGCCGCCCTTGCGGCAGGCGTGGATCGCGTCGCGCACCGCCACCGGACGGTCGGTCTGCATCCGCAGCTGCTGTTTGAGCTGGTCATATCCGAACTGCGGGCCCGGCGAGTGGGCCTCCATGCCGACCGCTTCGATGCACACGTCCGGCCCCCGGCCACCGCTGCGCTCCCGCAGCTCACCGGCGACGTCGGTCTGTTCGTAGTTGAGCGTCTCGGCGCCGATGTGTTTCTCGACCTGCCGCAGCCGGTTGTCCAGACGGTCGATCACGATCACCCGGTCGGCGCCGAGCAGGACCGCGGCCCGGGCGGCCATCTGCCCGACGGCTCCGGCGCCCCAGACCGCCACCACGTCGCCAGGCTGTACCCCGCCCAGGTCGGCGCCCATCCAGCCGGTCGACGCGGAGTCGGATGCGAACAGCGCGCGCTCGTCGCTCACCTCGTCCGGGATGGCGAACGCGCCGACGTCGGCGAAGGGCACGCGGATGTATTCGGCGTGGCTGCCGGCGTTGCCGCCCATCGCGTGCGAGTAGCCGTAGCAGCCGCTCGGCGCCTGGCCCCACAGCGTCTCGGTGAGGGCCGGGTTGGTGTTGCCGTTGTCGCAGAGCGAGTAGAGCTTCTGGTCGCAGTACCAGCAGCTGCCGCAGGCGATGAAGGACGAGACGACCACCCGGTCGCCGACCCGGTGCCGGCGTACGTCCGGCCCCACCTCGACGACCTCGCCGATGAACTCGTGCCCGAGCACGTCACCCTTCTGCATGAACGGGATGTAGCCGCCGAGCAGGTGCAGGTCGGAGCCGCAGGTGACGGTCCGGGTCACCTTGATGATGGCGTCACCGGGGTTGCGCAGTTCCGGGTCGGGGACGTCACCCACCGCCAGCCTGTTCACTCCCTGCCATTGCAGCGCCCTCACAGCAGTCCTCCCTCACGGCCGTGCCGGGTAGCCGCACGCAACGGCCGGTTGAGCAGTGTCGGCACCGTGGTGGGTGGACCGTGGGGCAGCAGCACGTCGCCGGCTTCCAGCAGCGACCGGGTCTCGCGCAGGGCGCGGCGGACCTCACCGCTGGTGATGTCGGAGCCCTCGGGGATGCGCACGGCGATCTCGGTGCCCCGGCCGCCCGGCGCGGCGCTGAGCTGGATCTCGACCCGGTCCGCGATCTCCTTCAGCGATCCGGGCAGCTGCGTGGCCTCCAGCTCGGACAGCTGCCGGTAGACGGTCACCACGTGGCGACGTCTCCGCTCCTCGCGCGGCGAACGCCGCTTGCGGACCGCGATCGCGGCGCCGGCAGCGATCGGCACGATGATCAAGAATGTCCTTTTGATACGCACCGTCCGGGCTTACCGCAGGGACCGGCGGCTAAACCGGAACATCCGGGGTAGTCGGGCCGGCATGAGACAGCTGCTCCGCACCCCGGGTCTTCTGCTCGGCATCGGCCTGGGTGGATTCCTCGACGGCATCGTGCTGCACCAGATCCTGCAGTGGCATCACATGCTCTCCGGCTGGCGCTCGCCCGACACCCTGCCCGGGCTGCGGATGAACACCCTGTGGGACGGCCTGTTCCACGTGGTGGCGTGGCTGTTCGTCCTCGCCGGGATCGGCACGCTCTACTCCCGGGTCGCCCGGGATCACCGGCAGGCCTGGACCTCCGGCGCCCTCTGGGGCTGGGCCCTGGTCGGCTGGGGACTCTTCAACCTGGTCGAGGGACTGATCGACCATCACCTGCTGGGCGTGCACCACGTCCACCCGGGTCCGCATCAGCTCTGGTGGGACCTCGGTTTCCTGCTTCTGGGCGCCGCGCTGATCGGCGCCGGCTGGGCGGTGCAACGGCGCGCGGCCCCATGACGGGGCACTCCCTCAGCGGCGGCACCGGGCCGCTGCTGGTCCTGCTTCTTGCGCTGGCGTACGAGCTGAGCGCCCTGCACGTGGCCGGTTGGAGCCGATGGCGAGCCGCCTCGTTCCAGGCCGGCTGCCTCGTCCTGCTCGTCGGGCTGACGCTGCCGGCGCACACCATGACCGAGCACATGCGCGCCCATCTGCTGATCGCCATGGTGGCGCCGATCGGGCTCGTCCTCGGCGCTCCGGTGACGCTGCTGCTGCGCACCCTTGCGGCGCCCACCGCGCGGCGCCTCACCCGCCTGCTGCGTTGCGGCCCGGCCCGGTTCGCCGCCCACCCGGCGACCGCCCTGCTGCTGGTGGTCGGCGGCCTGCCGCTGCTGACCGTCCCGGCGGCGCACGCGCATCCGCTGGTCGTCACACACTTCGTGCTCTCCGGCTGCCTGTTCGCCTGGGTGATCGCCGGCCCCGACCCGGCGCCGCACCGCCCGGCGGTCCCGGTCCGCCTGATCTACCTCGGGGTGGCGATCGCGGCCCACGCCGTCTTCTCGCAGGTCCTCTTCGCCACCGCGACCGGCACCGACCAGCGCACAGCCGCCACGCTGATGTACTACGGCGGCGACCTCGCCGAGCTGCTGCTGGCCTTCGCCGTCGTGCAGTCCCGCACCGCCCGGCGCGTCTCGATGGCCTAGAGCAGACCGGCGCTGCCCGCGTACGCCGCGGCCTCGGTACGGCTGGAGACTTGGAGCTTGCGCAGCAGGCCGGCGGTCAGCCGCTTCACCGTGCGCTCGGAGACGTGCAGCCGGCCGGCGATGTCGCTGGTCGACGAGCCACCGGCGATCAGCCGCAGCAGCCGCAGGTCGGCCTCGCCGAGGTTGCCGACGGCCTCGTTCGCGGCGCGCGAGGCGGACGGCCGCACCAGCGCGGCGAGCAGGTGGGGCGGCAGCACCGCCCAGCCGTCGAGCGCGGCCAGCAGCGGCTGC
>NZ_JBEZZB010000043.1:0-65919 GCF_040638955.1 Actinoplanes sp. NPDC024001 | reverse complement strand
CGCCGCCCTGGTCCGGCGCTGGACCACCGACGGCCGGCCGCGCTGCCACCGGCGGCGGGTGCACGCCGACCTGCTGGCGACCGCGGCGCTGCTGCTGCTCAGCCCGGTCGTGCTGGTCGCCGCCCGGGTCAGCCCGGCCCTGCTGCCGATGGCCCTGCTGGCCCTGCACGCCGTGCACCGGATGGTCCGCTGGGCCGGCGAGTCCGAGCGGGCCGCCCGCTTCGACCCGCTGACCGGCCTGCCGAACCGGCGGTCGCTGCAGGCCGCGATGACCGAGCGCGCGCCCGATCGCCGGCGGGCGCTGCTCCTGCTCGACCTGGACCGGTTCCGCACCGTCAACGACGCGCTCGGCCACGGCGCCGGCGACCGCCTGCTGACCCGGGTGGCCGACCGGCTCGCCGCCGCGGTGCCCGCCCACGATCTGGTGGTCCGGCTCGGCGGCGACGAGTTCGCAGTGCTCGCCACCCGGGTCGAGGGCCCGGCCGCGGCCCGCCGGATCGCCCAGCATCTGGCCGAGACGCTGAGCCGTCCGTTCCCGACGGACGGCGCCCCGGTCGAGCTGAGCGCCTCGATCGGGATAGCGCTGCAGTCCGGCCGGCGCGACGGTGGCACCCTGCTGCGCGAGGCCGAGGCCGCGATGTACGAGGCGAAGCAGCGCGGCGACCAGATCGCCGTGCACGGCCCGGACGCCGCACACCACTCGCCCGAGCGGCTGGCCCTGCTCGCCGACCTGCGTAACGCGCTGCGGGAAGACTCGCCCGACGACGGGATCGTGCTCTTCTACCAGCCGCAGATCGCCATCGCGACCGGTGAGGTGGTGGGCGTGGAGGCCCTGCTGCGCTGGCGGCACCCGCAGCGCGGCACCGTCGGCCCGGACGAGTTGCTCCGGGTCGCCGAACCCACCCCGGTGATGCGGCTGCTGACCGGGCGGGTGCTGGAGGAGGTGGTGGCCCAGGTGGCCGCCTGGCGCGCCCAGGGCCGGCCGTTGCGGGCCGCGGTCAACGTGAGCGCCCGCGACCTGCACGCCGGCGACATCGCCGACCGGGTCAGCCGGCTGCTCCACGAATACGAGGTGCCGCCCGAGCTGCTCCAGCTGGAGATCACCGAGAGCGCGCTGATGGCCGACCCGCACCGGGTGCTGGACACCACCACCCGGCTCAGCCGGATGGGCGTGGCGATCTCGCTGGACGACTTCGGCACCGGCTACTCGTCGCTGCAGCACCTGCGCCGGCTGCCGCTCTCCGAAGTGAAGATCGACCGCTCGTTCGTGCTCGGGATGGCGACCGACCGGGGCGACGCCGCGATCGTACGATCGGTCATCGGCCTCGCCGAGGCCCTGGGTCTGCGCGCGGTCGCCGAAGGCGTCGAGGACGAGGCGACCTGGCGTTTGCTCGCCGCCGCCGGCTGTCACACGGCGCAGGGCTGGTTCCACGCCCGGCCCATGCCGGCCGCCGATCTGGCGGAGTGGCTGGCCCGGTACCGGCCGGTGCAGCCCCGGAAAATAGACTCAGCCTTTGCAGGCAAACCGTCAAACAATGAGGGGGCAGGATGGCCGCCATCTCCCGCGAAGAGGTAGCGCACCTGGCGCGCCTGTCGCGGCTCGCCGTGACCGAAGAAGAGCTCGATCGATTCGCGGGGCAGCTCGACGTGATCCTGCAGTCGGTCGCGCGGGTCGGCGAGGTGGCCGCGGAGGACATCCCGCCGACCTCGCACTCCGTGCCGCTGACCAACGTGTACCGCGATGACGTCCCCACCGCGAGCCTGGCGCAGGACGAGGCGCTCTCCGGCGCCCCGGACGCGTACGAGGGCCGGTTCCGGGTGCCGCGCATCCTGGACGAGGAGGACTGATCCGTGACCGACCTGACCAGGCTCTCCGCCGCATCACTCGCCGGGCTGATCGCGTCCCGCGAGGTCTCGGCCGTCGAGGTGGCGACCGCGCACCTCGACCGGATCGCCGCCGTCGACGAGCGGGTGCACGCCTTCCTGCACGTGGACCGTTCCGCCGCCCTCGCCGAGGCGGAGAAGGTGGACCGCGGCGAGATCACCGGGCCGCTGGCCGGTGTGCCGATCGCCGTGAAGGACGTGGTGACCACCAAGGGCATGCCCACCACGGCCGCCTCCAAGATTCTTGAGGGGTGGAAGCCGCCGTACGACGCGACCATCGTCGAGCGGCTGAGGAAAGCCGGCATGCCGATCCTCGGCAAGACCAACATGGACGAGTTCGCGATGGGCTCCTCCACGGAGTACAGCGCGTACGGCCCCACCAACAACCCGTGGGACCTGGGCCGGATCCCCGGCGGCTCGGGTGGTGGCTCGGCCGCCGCGCTCGCCGCCTACGAGGCGCCGCTCGCGATCGGCACCGACACCGGCGGCTCGATCCGCCAGCCCGGGGCGGTCACCGGCACGGTCGGCGCCAAGCCGACGTACGGCGGCACGTCGCGTTACGGCCTGATCGCCTTCTCGTCCTCGCTGGACACGCCCGGCCCGTGCGCCCGGACCGTCGAGGACACCGCCCTGCTGCACGCGGTGATCGCCGGCCACGACCCGCGCGACTCCACCTCGATCCCGCAGGCCGTGCCGGACGTGGTCGCTGCCGCGCGCCTCGGCGCCGCCGGTGACCTGACCGGGGTGAAACTCGGCATCGTCAAGGAGTTCGCCGGTGACGGCTCCGAGCCCGGCGTCGTCAGCGCGTTCCAGGAGTCCCTGAACGCGCTGGTCAAGCTGGGCGCCGAGATCGTCGAGGTGTCCTGCCCGCACTTCCAGTACGCGCTTCCCGCGTACTACCTGATCGCCCCCAGCGAGTGCTCCTCCAACCTGGCCCGTTTCGACGGCGTGCGCTACGGCCTGCGCTCCGGCGACGACGGCAGCCGCTCGCTGGAGGAGGTCATGTCGCTGACCCGCGAGGCCGGCTTCGGCCCCGAGGTGAAGCGCCGCATCATCATCGGCACCTACGCGCTGTCGTCCGGCTACTACGACGCCTACTACGGCCAGGCGCAGAAGGTCCGCACGCTGATCACCCGGGACTTCCAGTCCGCGTTCGAGAAGGTCGACGTGCTGGTCTCGCCGACCACCCCGTTCGTGGCGTTCCCGTTCGGGTCGCGCACCTCGGATCCGTACCAGATGTACCTCGCCGACCTCTTCACCATCCCGACGAACCTGTACGGCGGCCCGGCCATCTCGGTCCCGTGCGGGCTCTCCGAGGGTCTGCCGGTCGGCTTCCAGATCATGGCGCCGACGATGGCCGACGACCGGATGTACCGGGTCGCCGCCGCTCTCGAGTCCGCTGTCGGCACGCTGACCCCGCCGGAGCTGTGAGATGACATACGAAGAGATCCTCGCCAAGTACGAGCCGGTCATCGGCTTGGAGACGCACGTCGAGCTGGGCACGAACACGAAGATGTTCTGCGGCTGCAAGACCGACTTCGGCGCCGAGCCGAACACCCAGGTCTGCCCGGTGTGCCTGGCCCTGCCCGGCGCCCTGCCGGTGATGAACGGCGCCGCCATCGAAGCCACCATCCGGATCGGTCTCGCCCTCAACTGCGACATCGCCGAGTGGTGCCGGATGGCCCGGAAGAATTACTTCTACCCGGACATGCCGAAGAACTTCCAGACCTCGCAGTACGACGAGCCGCTCTGCGTGGACGGCTACGTCGACGTCGAGGTCGACGGCGTCACCCACCGGATCGGCATCGAGCGGGTGCACATCGAGGAGGACACCGGCAAGACGCTGCACGTCGGCGGCGCCACCGGTCGCATCCACGGCGCCACCGAGTCGCTCGTCGACTACAACCGGGCCGGCATCCCGCTCGTCGAGATCGTCACCAAGCCGGTGCCCGGTCTCGGCGCGAAGGCCCCCGAGGTCGCCAAGGCGTATGTGGCGGAGCTGCGCGACATCATTCGCTCGCTGGACGTCTCCGACGTGCGCATGGAGCAGGGCTCGATGCGCTGCGACGTGAACACCTCGCTGAACCTGCCGGGCGAGGAGTGGGGCACGCGGACCGAGACGAAGAACGTCAACTCGCTCCGCTCGGTGGAACGCGCCGTCCGCTCCGAGATCATCCGCCAGGCCGGCATCCTGGACGAGGGCGGCAAGATCTTCCAGGAGACGCGGCACTTCCAGGAGACCACCGGCGACACCCGCCCGGGCCGCTCCAAGGAGACCGCGACCGACTACCGCTACTTCCCGGAGCCCGACCTGGTGCCGATCGCGCCGGACAAGGCGTGGGTGGCGGAGTTGAAGGCCACGCTTCCGGAGAAGCCCAGCGCCAGGCGGGCCCGCCTGCGCGTCGAGTGGGGCATGAGCGAACTCGACATGCAGTCGGCCACGAACGCCGGCGCCGTCGAACTCATCGAGGAGACCATCGCCGCCGGCGCGTCCCCGGCCGGCGCCCGCAAGTGGTGGCTGGGCGAACTCGCCCGGCGCGCCAACGAGCAGGGCATCGAACTGGCCGCGGTCGGCGCCACCCCGGCGCAGGTCGCGGCGTTGCAGAAGCTCGTCGACGAGGGCAAGCTCAACGACAAGCTGGCCCGGACCGTCCTGGAGGGCGTCGTCGCGGGCGAGGGCGAGCCGGCCGAGGTGATGGCGGCGCGAGGCCTCGAGGTGGTCAACGACACCGGCGCGCTCACCGCCGCGGTCGACGAGGCGATCGCCGCCAACCCGGACATCGCGGCCAAGATCCGCGACGGCAAGGTGGCGGCGGCGGGCGCCCTGGTGGGCGCGGTCATGAAGACCACGCGCGGCCAGGCAGACGCCAAGGCCGTCCGCGAGTTGCTCCTGCAACGCCTCGGCGTCTCCTGATAGACCCTTTCCGTACGTGCCACCGGCCGGTTCCGTAGCTATGGGACCGGCCGGTGGCACGCTCGGTAATAGACACTCATACTCAGTGTTGTGTCGCCGACTCCCACGACTGATCCTGGCCAGATAGCCAACTCGATCGTGACGTGGTCGGGTCTCATCCTCGCCGGATTCAGCCTCCTGATCACGGTCATCACCGTCATTCTCGTATTGGCGGGTCTTTTCGGGTTGCGCGAGCTGAGAGCTATCCGCAAGGCGCGAGAGGACGCCAGCGCCCGCGTCGAAGCCATGCTCACTGATGCGAGCAGGCTGCTCGCAGATCTGCGCGAAGAAGTCGACGGCATCGACGAACGAATGAACTCGATGGTCGAGGTCTCCTATCTGTTCAATCAGGGCGAGCTGGCGTACCGGGACGGTGAATACGCGAAAGCGGTCGGCTTCCTCAGCCGCGCCGCCACGCTCGATCCCCGGAACGCTCGCACGTTCTACCGCCTGGGCCGCGCGCTCACCAATCTCGGCGACGAGACCGCGGCCGCCCAGCGCTTCAAGGAGATGCAGGAGCTGGACACCGTGACCGGTGACGCGGAGCGCGGGCTCGCACTGGTGTACCGCTACAGCGACCCGGGTGGGGCGCTGCGGTGGGCACAGCGGGCGGTCGAGATCGCTCCCGACAATCACAGCAATCACAACTGCCTGGGTCTGATCCTGCGCGATGGCGGCGACATCGCCGGGGCCTCGAAGGCGCACGAGAAGGCGGCGAGGCTGAACAGCGACTCCGCGGTCACCCCCTTCTTCCTGGCGCTGCTGAAGGCTCGCACGAACGCGACGGAGCGCGCGGCCGTGGAGAGCCGCACCGCCGCCTACCGGGTGAACGAGCAGCAGCAGCTGACACCGGTGAAGTCCCTGTGGGCGGAGCTGATCCGATGGGCCGAGCGGGTGCTTGCGGCGGACTACGAGAGCGCCGAGAAGCACGTACGCGTACTGGCCGACATCTGCACCTCACGCCGCCGGGCACGGGAGATCGGCGGGCACATGGCCTTTCTGCTCCGCGCGCTCGAACGGGAGCCTCTTCTCGATCGTTTCCTAGGCCCGATCGAGCGCCGCTGGCCACCCCGGCAGGGAGAATAGGGAGCCGTTGCCCCGTCGCGATCAGGATTCAATTGGGGCGTCGCGGCTTGTGCCGGGCGGATGAGTACTACGCTCGCGCCGTGCTCGCAGAAGGCAATGCGCCACGCAACGACCGCCCTGCCCATCGCGGAGCAGGCGTTTACTTCACGGAAGCGGGGGCAGCCGCTCCGCGCAGCGTTGTCGTCGATGGTCGGCGGCTGTTCCGATTCATGGACACGATCTACCTGGACCGGCCGTGCGAGAAGCTGAGCCCGAAGAAGATTCAGGTGCTCAACGCGGCCCGCCGGCCGCTGCTGGAACGGCACGAGGTGGCAGCGGTCAATCATCGGGTTCGGTCCGTGCTGGCGCGGGCGATCGGAGTGTCGCAAGCCGGGTCGGTACTGGAGTGGGGCTGCGGTTTCCACACGATGCGCGACCTTTTCGGCGAAGTGAAGTATTCCGGCCTGGACATTGATCCCGCGGTGGTCCAGTTCAATCGAGCGAGCGCCGGCGAGTCGCGCTTTTATCTCGCGGACCAGGACCTTCCCGATATTCCGGACGGCGGATTCGATGCCGTCGTCAGTGCTTTCGTCTTCCATTTCCGGCTCTCCCGGCTGCATATCGCCACGATGCAGCGGGTCCTCGCGCCGGGGGGAGTGCTCCTGGCGAACGTGTATCGGCGGACGGCACGTTCACGCCGCGAGTTGATCGCCGAGTTCGAGCAGGCCGGGATGCGAGTTCTCCGTGCGCCCGACGAGGCGAAGCTCTGCGCCGATCACGAGTTCTGGTGCGTGACGCACGCGGACTCTTCCGGGAGCGAGCGGGCCGAGGCGGTGCGAGCCGCGATGCGAGTGTCGGCTCCGCAGTGACCAGGCATTTTGTGGGAGCGCTTCCATAAGCGCCGAATCCTGCAACAAACTGCAACTGAATCCTCTCTTGACCAGGGCATTTGTGAGCGCGAACATCGATGCCTGTCGGTTCACAAATCCCCTGGACGTGCGGCTCGCATTCCCCGGCGGGCGGAGAGGAAACCATGAGACGACGACGCTTGGCGGCTGCGGCGATCACCGCGCTGACGACGGCGGCGCTGGGTGCGGTCGGTATTGTCACTGCCCAGCAGGCGAGCGCGGCCACCATCGATCTCAACGCCTACTACGTGCTGAAGAACCAGCACAGCGGCAAGGTGCTGGACGTCTACAACCTCTCCACCGCGGACGGCGCGGTGATCAACCAGTGGTCGCAGAACAACGGGGACTGGCAGCAGTTCAAGTTCCTGGACATGGGCAGCGGCAACTACCGCCTGCAGGCCAAGCACAGCGGCAAGGTCCTCAACGTGCAGGGCGCGTCGACGGCCGACGGCGCGCAGATCATCCAGTCCAACGGTGACCGCAACGCCACCAGTCAGCAGTGGCGGATTCAGGACATCGGCAGCAACATCCAGCTGATCAACCGGAACAGCGGCAAGGCGCTCGAGGTCTTCGAGTGGTCGACCGCCGACGGTGGCCGCGTGGTGCAGTACGCCGACCAGAACTTCGCCAACCAGCAGTGGCAGCTCATCAAGATGGGCAGCAGCGGTGGCGGCGGCGGCACCGGTCCGACCGCGCCGTGGCCCAGTGAGACGGGCAGCGTGAAGGTGAACGCCACGATCAGCGTGCCGGCCAGCGGGCTCGACGGTGGCAACAAGCGCTACTACGGCATCGGTGACGGTGGGCAGAGCGAGAGCCAGGACCCGATGTTCAAGCTCGCCAACGGCGCCACCCTGTCGAACGTGATCATCGGCCCCCCGGCCGGTGACGGCGTGCACTGCGACGGCAACTGCACGCTGCGCAACGTGTGGTGGCTGGACGTGGGTGAGGATGCGGCGACGTTCCGCGGCGGCAGCTCCACGGTGGCGACCGTGGACGGCGGCGGCGCGCGGTCGGCGTCGGACAAGGTGTTCCAGCACAACGGCGGCGGCACGCTGACCATCAGGAACTTCCAGGTCAGCAACTTCGGCAAGCTCTACCGCTCGTGCGGCAACTGTTCGACGCAGTACAAGCGGAC
Organism: Actinoplanes sp. NPDC024001; assembly: GCF_040638955.1. Lineage (NCBI taxonomy): Bacteria > Bacillati > Actinomycetota > Actinomycetes > Micromonosporales > Micromonosporaceae > Actinoplanes > Actinoplanes sp. NPDC024001. The sequence continues at coordinate 57,974 of NZ_JBEZZB010000043.1, read as the reverse complement.
CGTGGTCGTGCAGAACGTGCGGCTCACGGCTCCGGGCGGTTCCGTGGTCGGCATCAACACCAACTACGGCGACACCGCCACGCTGAGCGGCGTCACCATCGTCGGCGACAGCTCGCGGAAGATCTCCGTCTGCGACCGGTACACCGGTAACAGCAGCGGGGACGAGCCGACCAAGACGGGTTCGGGGCCGGACGGCACCTACTGCCGCTACTCGGCCTCCGACATCACTTACTCCTGAGGGAACAGGGCTGGTGCGGCCGGGTCAGGAGGCTCCCGGTCGCACCAGCCCGCTTTCGTACGCGAAAGCCACCGCCTGCACCCGGTCACGCAGGCCGAGCTTCATCAACATCCGGGACAGGTACGTCTTGACGGTCGCCTCGCCGAGAAAGAGTTCCGCGGCGATCTCCGCGTTCGACAGGCCCCGGGCCACCAGCCGCAGGACGTCGGTTTCCCGGTCGGTGAGCTCACCGAGCCGGGACGCGTACGCCGGGTCGTGCTGCGGAGCCGCGGCCAGCGACTGGATGACCCGCAGGGTGACCGCCGGGTCGAGCAGCCCCCGCCCGTCGGCGACGGTGCGCACCGCGTCCAGCAGCTGTTCCGGCGGCGACACCTTGAGCAGGAAACCGCTCGCCCCGGCCCGCAGCGCCCCGGTCACGTAGCTGTCCTCGTCGAACGTGGTCAGCACGATGACGCGCGTGGCGGGCAGTTCCGCGACGATCCGCCGGGTCGCCTCGATCCCGTCGACCCGCGGCATCCGGATGTCGATCAGCAGGACGTCCGGCCGGGTCCGCAGCACCACGGACACCGCCTCGGCCCCGTCCGACGCCTCGCCGACCACCTCGATGTCCGGCTGATAGTCGAGCAGCATCCGCAGCCCGGCCCGGATCATGCCCTCGTCGTCGGCGAGCACGACACGGATCGTCATCGGGTCCTCCTGATCGGGAAGGTGGCGCAGACCGCGTAACCGCCGGACGGGCGCGGGCCGGCCCGCAGGGTACCGCCGAAGAGGCCGACCCGTTCCCGCATCCCGATCAGCCCGTGACCGCCGGGAGCGGGGTCGGGAACCGCCGAGGCCGGGGGATCGTTGGTCACCTCCACGGTGAGCGTGTCGCCGCTGTCGCACAGGCGCAGCCGGGTGGGCACGAGGCCGGCATGTCGCAGCACGTTCGACAGGGCCTCCTGCGCGATCCGGTAGGCGGACACGTCCACGGTCCGCGGCAGGTCGAAGTCGCCGACCACCTCCAGTTCGACGGGGAGGCCGGCGGCCCGTACGTCATCGAGCAGTTCGTCGATGTGCCGCAGCGAAGGCTGCGGCGCGCGTGCTTCGGCCTCCGCCTCGTCCCGCAGGATCCCGACCAGCCCGCGCAGTTCCTGCACCGACTGCCGGCCGAGCCGCTCGACGCCGAGCAGCACCTCGCTCTCCATCGGCCGGTCCGCCATCCGGGTCCGCAGCACGCCGACCTGCAGCACCATGACGCTCACCGAGTGCGCCACGGCGTCGTGGATCTCCCGCGCGATGCGCTGCCGTTCCTCCATGACGACGGCACGGTCGCGGGCCTCGCGTTCGGCGTCGAGCGCCGCGGCCAGCCGGGCGAGGTCGTCGCCGCGGGTGCGTTCCCGCCGCACGACCCGCCCGACCCACCAGGACACCCAGTAGAGCGTGCCGAAGAAGAGCGACTCCCACGCCGACTGCCCGCCGGAGAGCACCGCCACCACGGCGAGCAGGTGCCCGGCGGCCGGGCCGGCCCAGCGGTGCCGGCCGGTCTGGCGGTAGCCGAGCCAGCCGAACGCCAGGAGCAGCGCGACGACCGTCGTACCCGGTGGCCCGGGGGTGCCCAGCGCGACCACGACCGGGAAGGTGGCGGACATCAGCAGCGCGCCGGCGAGCGGCGACCAGGCGGCCACCACCGCCGCCACGGCGGTGATCGCGACGCTGACCGCCGGGGCCAGCGGCGCCACCTGATACGCCTGGTCCAGCGTCACCTCGGCCACGCCCAGCGCGGTGAGCAGCACCGCCGCGCCGATCGGCAGGGTGCGCCAGGGCGCCGGTACGCGGAGAGAAGGCATGTGGATCACGGTAGCCAGGACGGGTAGCGGGGCGGATCCGCCTGCTGGGGGACAGCCGGGCACCTGCACGTCCGCCGTGCGGTGGACCGCCGCGCCGGGGAAGGCCAGCCGCGCGACGGGTGTCGATCAAGCCGCCGGAGGGCATCGCCAAGACCCTCCCGGGCCATAAGTTTTCCCAGGTCAAACGAGAACTGAGGAGAACTGATCATGACTGTGACCGCGACCGCCGACGTCGAGACCACCCGCGACAACCCGGCCGCCCGGGTGCTGTGGCGCACCGGTGCCGCCTCCCTGATCGCCGGGCCGCTGCTGTTCTTCGCCGGCAACGTCACCGCGCCGGTGCAGGACTCCGAAACCCAGGCCGGATACGTCGAATCGCTGGCCCGCGACCCGATGCTGACGCAGGTGTCGGCGCTGCTGCTGCACTACGGCAACATCTTCATCGGGGTCGGCGCGCTGCTGCTTCCGCTGCTGGTGCGCGGCCGCAAGGGCGCGATCGTGACGATCGTCGGCTCGCTGATGATGGCGCTCGGCTTCCTCAACATCTCCGGCAACCTGCTCAGCGACTGGTGGATCATGGAGCTGGGCCGGAACCTGCCGGTCGAGCAGGCGGTCGCTCTCGCCGAGGGTGCCCTGGGCCACGGGCTGCTGCAGGTCTGGAACTTCACCGAGATGCTGTCGCTGCTCGGCGTGGTCGTCGCCCAGGTCGGGCTGGCCCGGGCCGGCGTGATCGGCTGGTGGGCCGTGCCGGTGCCGGCGATCTGCCTGCTCGGCGCGTTCGCGCTGCCGCTGAGCATGCCGGTGCTGATCTCCGCCGTGGTGGGTGCCGCCTTCGCCCCGCTGGTGGTGGCCGGGGTCCGCGGCCTGCGCCGCCCCGCTCAGCGGCTGGGCTGACTGACCGGCACGGACGGGGCCGGGGTGGGCTCCTCGTCGAGGCCGACCACGTTGCGCTGCATCTCCACGGTGGACTGGCCGGTCCCGCCGAGCTGAATGTCGTCGTAGGCCTTGAGGGCGTTCTTCTCGTCGAAGTACAGCACCGAGAGGCTCAGCGGTGTCGGGTCCTCGCCCTCGAGCCCGCGCAGCCCGGCCCCGCCGGTCGACCCCTCGATCATGAGCCGGGTGGTCACCGGCGGCGGGGCGGGCACGGCCGAGGCCGCCGGGGACGGCGCGACGGACGGCGAGGGGGCCGGCGCCTCCGGCGGGGGCAGCACGCTCACCTCGCGCTGGTGCCGATGGCCCGCGAGGACCAGCGGAACCACCCCGGAGAGCGGACTCGCCATGACCGGGTCGTGGACCAGCGCGATGTCCACCTGCTTGCCGGAGTTGCGGATGGTGGTCGCCAGCCGCTCGCCGGCCGTGGTGAGCAGCTCCGGGCCGGACTCGTCGCCGGCCTCGTTGGACTCGCTCTTGTCCGGGGTGAACTGCGGGTCGCCGATCCCGGCGATGGTCAGCCCGTCGACCGTGGTGAGCGCGTTGTCCAGGACGACCGCGTTGCTCTGCGCGTCCACCGCGGCCTGGATGGCGGCCGAGTCGTGGTTGCCGCGCACATAGATGTACGGAACCTGGATCGACGGGATCGAGGCCACGTATCCCGTCTCGGCGCTGCTGCCCCAGTCGACGATGTCGCCGGTGTCGATCACGGCGTCGATCTCGAAGGTCTCCACGACGGTCCGGATCAGGCCCCACGACGACGGGTTCAGGTGCAGGTCGGAGACGTGCAGCAGCCGGGTGGTGTTGCCGGCCGGCTCGTAGACCGGCAGCGTCGAGATCGTTGAGTAGACCCGGCTGACGTTGCCGACGATGGCCTGCAACTGCTCCGCGTAGCGCCCGTAGTTGTCCGCGATCCGGCGGGCGTCGCCGACCACCGCCGGGGCGTTGACGAGCAGCCCCTCGTAGCGTGGCTCGCTGATCGCGTCCGGCCGCAGGGTCGCCGCGGCCAGGCCCAGGCTGCCGGTCGTGACGACCAGGGCGGTGACGCCCGCCGCGGCCGTGCGCCGAACGTCCCGGAAGACCACCGCCGCGAGGATCAGGGCGCTGAGCACGGCCAGTCCGAGGGTGCGCAGGCCGAGCCGGGAGATCCCGGCGACCACCTCGTCGACCGCCCGGTCGCCCGCGGTGCTGATCGCCGAGGGGTTGTCGATCAGCGCCTCGGTCCGGCTCTGGTCCAGTGAGCCGAGGGCCACCTTGAGGTGCAGCGGGCCGCGGTGGCTGTCCAGATGCAGCGAGCCGAGCGGCGGGATGTCCACCTCGGTGCCGCCGTGGATCGACGGGCGGATGGACATCTCGGCGCTGAACGGCCCGACGTTGATGCCGGCCTGGGCGAAGAGCATCACGCCGATCACCGCGCCGGCGATGCTGACCAGAGCGACCGTCACGGCGACCCGGATGCGCCGGGCCCAGCGATGCCGGAAAGCCCGGCCGGCCAGGTCAACGAACTCGCGCGGCTTCATCGGCGCTCACCTGCCCGGCCGGGGCTGATTCAAAACAGTCATGGCCGTCAACTCCGGCCGGCGCCGCCGTCGGAGAAGACCAGCCGGATGATGCGGTCGTCCTCGGGGTCGGGCTCGCCGGCCTCCTCCTGGTTGGAGGTGCTCACCCAGAACGAGCCGTCCGGCGCGGCGACCAGCGCGCGCAACCGGCCGAACTCGTCGGTGAGCAGCTCCTGCGGGTTGCCGAGGACGGTGCCGTTGCCGGTGACGTTCAGCATGTACATCCGTTTGCCGAGCAGGCAGGCGGTGGCGACCAGGCTCTCCATCGCCGCCACCCCGCCGCACGACGAGGCGGCGGTCGGCCAGGAGACCAGCGGGTTCGCCAGCTTGCTGTCGGTGCCGGCGCCGTCGGCTCGGGGCCAGCCGTAATCCTTGCCCTTGGCGATCACGTTGAGCTCCGAGAACTGCGGCTGCCCGTGATCGGTGGCGAACATCCGCTTGGTCGCGTCCCACGCCAGGCCCTGCACGTTGCGGTGGCCGGAGGACCAGATCGGCGAGGTCTTCACCGGGTTGCCGGGCGCCGGCTTGCCGGACGTGGTGATCCGCAGGATCTTGCCGCCCAGACTCTTCGGGTTTGCCGACTGGCTGCCGGCCGGGGTCCCGTCGCCGGTGCCGACATAGAGCTGCCCGTCGGGCCCGAAGGCCAGCGCGCCGCCGTTGTGATCGACCGAGCGGGGAATGCCGGTGAGGATCGGCTGGAGCTTGCCGCCGGCCACCAGCTTGCCGACCCGGTTGTCACGCTCGGTGGAGTAATAGACGTAGAGCGTCTTGTCGGTCTTGTAGGCCGGCGACACGGCGATGCCGAGCAGCCCACCGTCGCCGGAGGCGTGCACCTCGCTGAGCCGCTGCAACTCGGTGACCTTGAGACCCTCGGCGTCGGACTCCGGGCCCACCTTCAGAATGCGGGCGGTGTCGCGCTCGGTGACCACGGCCGAGCCGTCGGGCAGGAAGTCGATGCCCCACGGCACCTCGAGCGCCTTGGCCAGAACGGTGACCGCCACCTCGCGCTCGTCGCCGCTCCCGCTGGCGGTGGGCGCGACCGAGGGACGCGGCAGATTGGGCGGGGAACCGGCCTGGTCCGGCCCGGGCGGCCCGAAGCTGCACCCCGCGGTCAGGGTCAGCACGGCACCGACGGTCGCGACCGCGGCGCGGCCCCGGCGGAAGCGGACCACCAAACCACCCCTCTCAGGCTCTGCGGACCAGGGTAGCCGCGCCGCCTGACAGTTTCGGGCCGCTCACTGCTCGCTGGTGGCCGGTTCGCCGAGCGGATGCCCGCCGGCCGCCAGGACCAGCGGAAGGTTTTCCCGGTTGACGCCGGTCAGCCGGATGACGTTGCCGTTGTCGAGCAGGGCGGAGACCCGGCCGCGCTGGTCCGGGGCGAGCTCGGAGATCCGGCTCCAGGGGACCCGGCTGCCGCCGAACAGGGCCCGCACCCGCAGCTCGTCGGGATAGACGTCGGTGCCGGCCCGCCACGCCCAGGCCAGCACGGCGAGCGGGATCAGCACGATCGGCGCCAGCGCCCACGACGTGCCGGCCAGCGGGACCGCGCCGACGACCGCGATGAGCGCCGCGACGAGGACGGCGCCGGACTTGCGGACGCGGAGAACAGGACGATTGCGCACGTCCCCATCCTCCCACTCGGCGCGCCCGGCGGCCGTGCCGGTCCCCGGCCGGCCTGCAGGATTTGACCATCGTCGTTGGAAGGTCCACGATCCGTTGTAGGAGAACCCGTAACTCGATCCGGGGACACTCGTTGACCGGGTGCAGTTCCCACCCCTCGTCCCAGAGGACAGATCGTGGCTGTGCCTCCCGCGCCGGACCCGTCCCGGCCTGACGGCCGGACGGTCCTGATCGCTGTGCCCGTGGCGTCGGCGCTGATCCTTGTGGCCGGTGCGGCCGGCCTGCTGCCGGCCCCGGCCGCCCTGGCGGTTGCGGTGGGCGCGACCGGCCTGTGCGCGGGAGCTTTCCTCATTCGTACGGCGCTGGAGCTGCATCACGCCGAGCGGGCCTTCGTGGCGTGCCGCGGCGCGGGTTTTGTGGGGCTCGGAACACTGGCCACCGCGGCGACCGTGACGGTGCCGTGGTGGGCCGCCGGCGCGGTGGTCGGCTGGCTGACCGCCGGCCTGGCGGTGGCGGCCGTCTGTTTCGTGGTGGGCGTCTCACTGCTGCCCGGCGCGACCAGCAACTGGCAGATCCGGCTGCGCCGGGCGTTCGACGGCGTCGGCCTGGGCGTGAGCCTCGGCTTCGCGGCCTACCTGGTGCCGGGCGCGGCGACCCGGCCGGCCGGGGTGCCCGCGATGCTGATCGCGGCCGGTGGGGCGGCCATCGTCACGGTGATCGTGCTGCGCGCCCGTCCCCGCCCGCACCCGGCCCTCTGGTGCGGCGCCGGCACGGTGCTGACGCTGCTCGCGCTCTGTGCGCTGACCGAGATGGTGGCCTTCGGGGTGACCGGCCCGGCGGTGCCGCTGACCGGGCTGCCGATGGTGGCCGGGCTGACCGCCTGCGCGCTCGGCGGGTCCCGGCGCGACCTCCCGCCGCCACCGCTCGAGCCGCGGCACCCGGATCAGTACCTGGCGAGTTATCCGCTGCTGGCGGTGCCGGCGACGGTCGGTGTGGTCGCCGCGCTCTGGCATCTGATCACCGTCCGGGACTTCACCATCCAGGCGATCATTTTCGGACTCGTCATGGTCAGCGTGCTCGCCGTCCGGGAACTGCTGGTGGTCCATGACATCCGCCGTTACGCCGGCCGGCTGCGGGTCGCCGAGGCACACTTCCGATCCCTGGTGGCCGGCGCCACCGACCTCACCCTGGTGCTCGACGAGCAGCTCACCATCCGCTGGCAGTCACCGGCCGCGGCCCGGCTGTTCGGCCTGCGCGACGAGGCGGTGATCGGCCGCCGGTTCGGCGAGCTGATCCACCCGGACGACGCCGACTCCGCCCAGGCGGTGATCGAGTCGGTCCTCGCCGGTGAACACGAGGGCGGCCCGCCGGTGCTGGTCAGCGCGCGGTTGCGGGACGGCGCCCGGCTCTGGCGGGACACCGAGTCGACCATCTCCGACCAGCGGTCGGTGCCCGAGGTGGCGGCGCTCGTGGTGCACGTGCGTGACGTCGGGGAACGCGTCCATCTGGAACGCACCCTGCACCGGCTCTCCCACCTGGACCAGCTGACCGGGCTGGCGAACCGGCCGGCCCTGATGCGCGACCTGCTCGCCCACCGGCGCCGCGCCGGGCAGCGCGGCACCCTGCTGGTGATCGACCTGCACGGGCTCGCCGAGATCAACGACAGCCGCGGGCGCGAGGTCGGGGACGCCGTGCTCGTCGAGGTGGGCCGCCGGATCCGGGGTCTGCTCGGTGCCGACGACGTGCCGGCCCGGCTGGGCGGCGACGAGTTCGCGGTGCTCACCGGTGAGTCGGCGGTGCCGGCGTACGCCCTGGCCACCCGCATCGTGACCACGCTCGGCGAGCCGTACCCGCTGCCCGGCGTCACGGTCGAGCTGCACACCAGCGTGGGCCTGGCCGAACTCTCCGGCGGCGCCGACTCCGACGAGGTGCTGCGCCACGCCGACCTGGCCCGGCAGCGCGCTCGGCAGATCGGCCTGGACCGCGTCGAGTGGTACGACCCGGACATCGAGATCCAGCTGCACCGCCGGATGGAGCTGGAGCGGCAGCTGCTCGGCGCGGCCGGCCGGGGCGAGCTGGACCTGGTCTTCCAGCCGGTGACCGGGCTGCGCGACAACCATCCGGTCGGGGTCGAGGCGCTGCTGCGCTGGCGACACCCGGACCTCGGCACGATCCTGCCGGAGGAAGTGCTGCCGATCGCCGGGGCCCTCGGCATCACCGCCGAGCTGGACGAATGGGTCCTGGACGAGGCCTGCCGGCGTCTGTCCGGCTGGGCCTTCTCCGGCGACGACTTCTGGCTGTCGGTCAACGTCGGCCCGCGCGAGCTGCTCACCGCCCGGTTCCCGGAGCACGTCGCGGAAACCCTGAAACGGTACGGCCTGGCACCGGAACGCCTGGTCGTCGAGGTGGCCGAGACCTGGATCGCCGAGGACGTGCCGGCCATCGTGGCGGCGCTCACCGGGCTGCGCAAGCTGGGCGTGCGGGCCGCCCTCGACGACTTCGGCTCGGGCCAGACCTCGCTGTCGCACCTGCGCCGGCTGCCGGTGGACATGCTGAAGCTGAGCGGGTCACTGCTGAACAACCCCGCCGAGGCGGTGGTGGGTGGCGGCCCGGCGGTGCTGGACGTGGTGGTCAGTCTCGGTCGCCGGCTCGGGCTGGAGATCGTCGCCAAGGGGCTGGAGAGCGCCGACCAGATCGAGCGCGCCGCAGCCGCCGGCTGCCGGTACGGCCAGGGTTTCGCGCTGGGATACCCGGCGCCGGCCGAGCGGATGGAGGCCTACCTGGAGAGCCACCGCTCCTAGGCCTCGCTAGCGCGGCGGGGCGGTGCTTCCGCGCGGGGTGAGGTGGACCCGGCCGGCCTCGACGTTGCCGACCATCTTGCCGTCGATCGCGTTGAGCAGTTCCCGCGCGGCCTGCGCGCCGTATGCCGAGATGTCCCGGCTGAGCGCGGTGAGCGGCGGGTGCACGAGGCTGCACAGTGGTGAGTCGTCCCAGGCCACGATGGACAGATCGCCCGGCACGGACAGGCCCATCTCCTGCGCCACGGCCAGGCCGGCGACCGCCATCACGTCGTTGTCGTAGATGATCGCGGTGGGCCGGTCGCCGCCGATCAGCAGCCGGCGGGTGGCCCGGCTGCCCTCCTCGCCGGTGTAGTCGGCGGGCAGCGTGACCACGTTGTCCAGCCCCAGCGAGGCGCAGACCTCGTTGAACGCCTTGGTCCGGACCTGGGTGTGCAGCAGGTCGGGCACGCCGCTGACCCGGGCGATCCGGTGATGGCCGAGCGCCACCAGGTAGCGGACCGCCTCGGTGATGGCGCCGGCGTCGTCGGACCAGATCTGCGCGATCGGCCCGGTGTCGCCGGGGCCGCCGATCACCACGGCCGGCAGCTGGAGTTGCTGGAGGACCGGGATGCGCACGTCGTCCTCGCGGATGTCGGTGACGATCACGCCGTCGATCCGGCGCTCGCCCCACCAGCGGCGGTAGACCTCGATCTCCTGCTCGGGAGTGGCCACCACCTGCAGGGTCAACGCGTACGACTGGGCGCCGAGCTCGGCCTCGAAACCGCTGATCAGCCCCATGAACCAGGGCTCGATGCCGAGGATGCGGGCGGGCCGGCAGAGGGTCAGGCCGACGGCCCGGGCCCGGGCGCCGGAGAGCGCGCGGGCGGCGCTGTTCGCGTTGAAGCCGATCTCCTGGGCGATCGCCAGGATGCGTTTCCGGGTCGCTTCGGAGACGCCGGGCTGGCCGTTCAGCGCGTACGACACGGCGCCCTTGGACACGCCCGCACGGCGGGCTATGTCGGCGATCGTGGGCCGCTTCACTCAGTCTCCTCCGTACCCGATGCTGCCGAGCTTAACGGTCGCTGAACGTCCTTTGGCGAGCTCCCTTAGCGCTCGGAAGGCGCTTGAGCGGTTAAGTGTTACGGCACACATCGATCGGTGTAAAGCATGGGAGCGCACCCATGTCCGTTTAATCCAGCTTATGCGTTCCTGAGACATCGAAAGAATCAAGACTGTAACCGGCTATTGACAGCCGCCTAAGCCCCACATAGCGTCGCTGCAACTTACCCGGTTCAGTGACTTACACCTCTGCGCACAGGAGGAAACCATGGAGCGTTTCGGACGTCGTGCCCTGCACGCGGCCGTCGCGGGCGTCGCGGCGACACTGCTGATCGCCGGCTGTAGCGGTCAGGCCCTGGAGGGCGACAGCAGCGACACCGCGAGCGGCGAGCAGATCACGCTGAAGTGGAACATCTTCGGCGACATGGGCCAGGAGCAGCTCAAGGCCAAGTACGAGAAGCTCAACCCGAACATCAAGATCGTCTTCAACAAGAGCGAGTACCAGGCGCACCACGAGGACCTGCAGAAGAAGCTGGTCGCCGGCAGCGGCGCGGCGGACGTGGTGGCCGTCGACGAGGGCTTCATGGTCCAGATGCGGGCTCAGGCAGACAAGTTCGTCAACCTGCTCGACAAGGGATCCGGCAAGCTCGAGGGCAACTACCTGGCCTGGAAGTGGAAGGGCGGGCAGTCGGCCGACGGCAAGCTGATCGGTCTCGGCACCGACGTCGGTGGTCTGGCCATGTGCTACCGCACCGACCTGTTCAAGGCGGCCGGCCTGCCCACCGAGCGCGACCAGGTCTCGGCGCTCTGGCCGACGTGGGACGCCTTCATCCAGACCGGCCAGAAGTACGTGCAGGCCACCGGCAAGAAGTTCGTCGACTCGGGCACCAACATGTTCAACCCGGTGCTCGCCCAGCAGCCGGTCGGCTTCTACGACGAGTCGGAGAAGCTGCTGATGGACGGCGGCCCCAAGATCGCCTTCGAGACCAGCATGAAGGCGCTCGACGCCGGCATCTCCGCCAACCTGAACAGCTTCCAGCCGGGCTGGGACCAGGGCTTCACCGGTGACAAGTTCGCCGCGCTGCCCTGCCCCGCGTGGATGCTCGGCCACATCCAGCAGACCGCGCCGAAGCAGAAGGGCAAGTGGGACATCGCCGCGATCCCGGGCGGCGGCGGCAACTGGGGCGGTTCCTGGTTCACCGTGCCGGCCCAGGGCAAGCACGTCGACGAGGCCGTGAAGTTCACCGAGTGGATGGTGCAGCCGGAGCAGCAGATCGAGGTCTTCAAGACGGTCGGCAACCTGCCCTCGCAGCCGGCGCTCTACAAGGACCCCGCGGTGCTGGACTTCAAGCACCCGTTCATGAGCAACGCCCCGACCGGCCAGATCTTCGCCAAGACCGCGGAGAGCCTGCAGCCGCAGTACCTCGGCAAGAAGAACGGTAAGACCCGTGAGGCTGTCGAGGCGGTCATCACCCGCGTTCAGCAGGGCAAGCTGAAGTCGGACGCAGCCTGGGCCGAGGCGGTCAAGGAAGCCGAGAAGGTCGCGAATTCCTGACCTGGATCGCACTGGCGGGGCGACGCGAGTCGCCCCGCCTTCGCCTCAAGGAGTGCCCGTGTCCCTGACCCAGATCCGGCCGGCGCCGCCCGCGCCGCAGCCGGCCGAGCGTGTCAGCAAGTCGAAGCTGTGGTGGCACCGCTTCGACACCAAGACTGTTCCGTACCTGCTGATCGCGCCGTTCTTCGTACTCTTCGCGATCTTCGGGCTGTTCCCGCTCGCCTACAACGCCGTGGTGTCCTTCCGCCACTGGCGGCTCGACGACTCGACCAAGACCGGCTGGGCCGGCTTGGCGAACTACACCCAGCTCTTCTCGGACGAAGACTTCTGGAACGCGCTGTTCAACACGTTCGGCATCTTCATCCTGTCGACGGTGCCGCAGCTGCTGCTCGCGCTGACCATCGCGAACCTGCTCAACCACAGGTTGCGCGGCACCACCTGGTGGCGGGTCGCGGTGCTGCTGCCGTACGTGACGCCGGTCGCGGCGTCCACCCTGCTCTTCTCGATGTTCTTCGCGCGCGACTACGGCATGGCCAACTGGTTCCTCTCGCTGGTCGGGTTCGGCCAGGAGCAGCCCCTGGACTGGCGCGCCGAGAAGTGGAGCTCGTGGATCGCGATCGCCACGATGGTCAACTGGAAGTGGATCGGCTACAACGCGCTGCTCTACCTCTCGGCCATGCAGGCGATCCCGCGTGACGTCTACGAGGCGGCGGCGGTGGACGGCGCGGGACCGCAGCGCCAGCTGTGGCAGATCACCGTGCCGATGATCCAGCCGGTGGTGATCTTCACGGTGGTGCTCTCCACCATCGGTGGTCTCCAGCTCTTCAACGAGCCGATGCTCTTCGACGAGAACCCGGCCACGGCCCGCGGTGGCTCCAACCATCAGTGGCAGACCATGGCTCAGTTGATCTACGAGGTCGGCTGGCGTGACCTGAACCTGGGCTACGCGGCAGCGATGTCCTGGGCGCTGTTCCTCATCATCCTGGTCGTGGCAGCGATCAACGCCCTGCTGACCAGGCGCTTCGGAGGTGGCCGATGAGCACCGTGACGGGTCGTGCACCGCAGGACACCCGCGCCGGCTGGCGGACCTACCTCGGCCTGACCATCGTGCTGGTCCTGTCGATCTTCCCGCTGTACTGGATGTTCGTCATCGCCACCAGCGGCGACGGCGCGATGGTCAAGTACCCGCCGGCGTTCCTGCCGGGTGACCAGTTCATGGTCAACCTCCGCGAGGTCTTCACCGCGGACAACGTGTACTTCGCCGCTTCGCTGATCAACAGCGTCATCGTGTCCACGGTCGTCACAGCGTCGACGCTGTTCTTCTGCTCGCTCGCCGGATTCGCCTTCGCCAAGCTGCGCTTCCCCGGCCGCGACAAGCTGATGTTCGTGGTCATCCTGACCCTGACCGTGCCCAACCAGCTCGGTGTGGTCGCGCTCTACATCCTGATGGGCGAGATCGGCTGGAACGGAACCCTGCTGGCGGTCATCGCGCCCAGCCTGGTCACCGCGTTCGGCGTGTTCTACATGCGTCAGTTCATCGACCACGCGGTTCCCGGCGAGCTGATCGAAGCGTCGCGCATCGACGGTGCCTCGACGTTCCGGATCTACTGGAGCATCGTCCTGCCGGCCATCCGCCCGGCGCTCGCGGTGCTCGGCCTGCTCACCTTCGTGGCGACCTGGAACGAGTTCCAGTGGCCGCTGATCACGCTCGGCGGCACGGAGTTCCCCACGTCGATGGTGGCGCTCTCGGACCTGGCCAGCGGAAGTTTCGTGGTCTTCCGCCGGGTGCTCGCGGGTGCGTTCGTGGCCACCCTGCCGCTGCTCGTGCTGCTGCTCGTCGGCGGACGGCAGATCGTGCGCGGCATCATGGAAGGCGCCGTCAAGTAAACCCGACCCCGCCGGGCCCGCTGCGGGCCCGGCGGTCGGTCACTCTCCACCCGCAGCCGTACGCCCGAAGCGCCCGCCCGAATCCCCGGCCGTCTCCCGGCGCTGTTCCGTGCGGACATATACCGCCCTGAGCAACAGCCCGTCCGTCCGGCTGTCGCTCAGGGCTGTCTCGCGTGGCTCCGGACAGCTCTGAGCAACAGCCGGTTCGTCCGGCTGTCCGCGAGAGCTGTTTCGCGTGGCTGGGGACGGCTCTGGGCGACAGCCGGTTCGTCCGGCTGTCAGCGAGAGCTGTTTCGCGTGGCTGAGGGCAGCTCTGGGCGACAGCCGGTTCGTCCGGCTGTCAGCGGGAGCTGTTTCGCGTGGCGGGGGACGGCTCTGGGTGACAGCCGGGGGGTCAGGCGGGTGGGGGAGTGAGGAAGCTCAGTGGCGGCGCCGGAACGAAATACGGCGCGGCGGCGGGATCGCGGGCGAGCGCCAGGTAACGCATCTGGCGCTCGTTGAGCTGTGGCATGGCGTCCGGCGAGAACCAGGCCACGTCGAGCGACTCGTCGTCGTTGACCCGGGCTTCCCCGGCGACCGGCCGGCAGGCGAGCACCACCTCGAACCAGTAGACCTGGTCGCCGTTGGCGAGCCGGCGCAACTCCAGCGCCTCCACCGACAGGATCCGCTCGACCGCGACCTCGACGCCCGTCTCCTCGAACACTTCCCGCACAGCTCCGGCCGCGGGTTGTTCACCCGGCTCCAGGACACCGGCGAGCAGCGACCACCGATGATCGTCACTTCGCTGGTTCAGCAGCACGCGCCCGGCCTCATCGAGGACGACCGCGGTCACGCTGGGCAGGGGAAGTGGCGCATGTCCGACATGCCGCCGAAGCTCCACGATGAATTCTGGAGTAGCCACGAAACGACCCTAACCATCCGCCGCACCCGGGCCCCGGTCGCCGCGCGGGAGGCGTCGAGGCACCCCTCGCCGGGGCGGTCACCCAACGACAAACGCGCCAGCCGCCGCAGGCGGGGCCGGACGTCGCGTCGGCGCCGGCCCCGTCAGACGTACGAAATTATTCGGGAACGCGGCGGTAGGCGCCGTCGCTGGCGCTGGTGGCCATCGAGGCGTAGGCGCGCAGCGCCGCCGAGACCGGCCGCTCCCGCGCGACCGGCGTGTAGGGCTTGGGCCGGCGCTCCTGCTCGTGCCGCCGCTGGGCCAGGACGTCGTCGTGCACGTTGAGGGTGATGCTGCGCCCGGGGATGTCGATGGTGATCTCGTCACCGGTCTCGACCAGGGCGATCAACCCGCCACCGGCGGCCTCGGGAGAGACGTGGCCGATCGAGAGGCCCGACGTGCCGCCCGAGAAGCGCCCGTCGGTGATCAGCGCGCACGCCTTGCCCAGCCCGCGGCCCTTGAGGAACGACGTCGGGTAGAGCATCTCCTGCATGCCCGGCCCGCCGCGCGGCCCCTCGTAGCGGATGACCACGACGTCGCCCTCGACGACCTCCTTGCCGAGGATGCCGTTGACCGCGTCGTCCTGGGACTCGTAGACCCGGGCCGGGCCGGTGAACTTCCAGATCGACTCGTCGACGCCGGCGGTCTTCACGACGCAGCCGTCCGGCGCGAGATTGCCGAAGAGGATCGCCAGGCCGCCGTCCGCGGTGTACGCGTGATCGACCGACCGGATGCAGCCGCTCTCACTGTCGGTGTCGAGCGTGGCCCAGCGGTTCTCGGTGCTGAACGGCTGCGTGGTGCGCACACCGCCGGGGGCGGCGTGGAACAGCTCCAGCGCCTCGGCCGACGGCGACTCGCCACGGATGTCCCACCTGTCCAGCCAGGCGGAGAGCGACGGCGCGTGCACGGCGCGGACGTCGGTCTTCAGGGCGCCGCCGCGGTGCAGCTCGCCCAGCAGGGCCGGGATGCCGCCGGCCCGGTGCACGTCCTCCATGTGGTACTTCGGGCTGTTCGGTGCGACCTTCGACAGGCAGGGCACCCGGCGCGAGATGGCGTCGATGTCGGAGACGCTGAAGTCCAGCCCGGCCTCGCGGGCCGCGGCCAGCAGGTGCAGCACCGTGTTGGTGGAGCCGCCCATCGCCACGTCCAGGGCGACCGCGTTCTCGAAGGCGTCCCGGTTGGCGATCGAGCGCGGCAGCACCGACTCGTCGTTCTTCTCGTAGTACTCCTTGGCGATCTCGACGATCAGCCGGCCGGCCTCGGTGAACAGCGCCTTGCGGGAGGCGTGCGTGGCCAGCGTCGAGCCGTTGCCGGGCAGCGACAGGCCGATCGCCTCGGTCAGGCAGTTCATCGAGTTGGCGGTGAACATGCCGGAGCAGGAGCCGCAGGTCGGGCACGCGGAGCGCTCGATGGTGTCCAGCTGGGCGTCGGTGACGTTGTCGTTGGCGGCCGCGCTCATCGCGTCGACCAGGTCGAGCTTCTCGTGGACGATGCCCTCGATGGCGACCGTCTTGCCGGCCTCCATCGGGCCGCCGGAGACGAAGACCGTCGGGATGTTGAGCCGCAGGGCGGCGATCAGCATGCCGGGGGTGATCTTGTCGCAGTTCGAGATGCAGACCAGGGCGTCGGCGCAGTGCGCGTTCACCATGTACTCCACCGCGTCGGCGATCAGCTCGCGACTGGGCAGGGAGTAGAGCATGCCGCCGTGACCCATCGCGATGCCGTCGTCGACCGCGATGGTGTTGAACTCGCGGCCGACGCCGCCGGCCGCGGCGATCGACTCGGCGACCAGGCCGCCGAGGTCCTTGAGGTGCACATGCCCGGGTACGAACTGGGTGTAGCTGTTGGCGATGGCGACGATCGGCTTGCCGAAGTCGTCGTCAGTCATGCCGGTGGCGCGCCACAGGGCGCGTGCGCCGGCCATGGTGCGGCCGTGTGTCGAGGTCCGGGAGCGCAGCTCAGGCATGCCCCCATACTGCCACCGGCTGCGCGGCGAATGGCCAAGGACGTCCACAGCTCGGGACGCCGGGGCTGTCGGAATCGACGGAGATCCGGCACAGTGTGTCCGTGCATTCACCGTCCGGATTGGAGCTGGCGGGCCTGGCATGCCTGGTGGCCGCTGTTCCGGCGGTCGCCTACCTCGGGCAGTCCGGCCGCCGGCACACCGGTGCGGCCCGGCGTGCCCATCTTCTCCTCGCGGCCGGCGGCGCCATCGCCACGGCGGCCGCGCTGGCCGGGCTGGCCAGCGCGCTGCTCGGCGGCCATCACCATGATCCCGGGCACATCCGCACCCTCGCCACCGCGGTCGCGATCGGCATGGGGTGCGGCATCCTCGTCCTGCTGGCCGGCACGGTGGCGCTGCCCGGCGCCACCCGGGGCCCGGCCGCGGCGGTCCGGCACGTGCTGGACGGCCTGGTGATCGCGGCGGCCATCTGGTTCGTCGGCTGGGTGCTGATCTCCCGCCCCACCCGGATCCTCGGCGACCTCACGCCGTACCCCTGTGTGGCCGTGCTGCTGCCCGCGGTTCTCGCGGTGCTGGCGCTCGGCCTGACCGCGGTGATGACCCTGCACGCGCACCGGCCGCGCCGCAACACGGTCCGGGTGTCCGCCGGGGTGAGCCTGGTGGCCGTCGCCGCGACCGCGCTCTGCGGCGGCATCTGCCGCGAGCGCGACGCGTTCGCGCTGGCCAGCGTGTTCGTGCTCACCGCCGGCCTGATCCTGGTGGCCTACGCGGTGCGGGCCGCCGACCGCCCGGTCGAGGTGACCGGCGACGTGCTGGAGCGCGGCGGGGCCTACGCGGTGGTCCCGATGGTCGCCATGATCGCCGCGCTCGGCTACCACCTGGTTCGTGGCGGCGAGATGGACGCGCTCGGCTATTTCGGGGCGGCGGTCGTCGGCCTGGCCCTGGTGGCCCGGCAGTATCTGGCGCTGGACGACGTGCGCCGCTACACGGTGCAGCTGCGCCAGCGCGAGGCGCACTTCCGCGAGCTGGCGCACACCGATCCGCTGACCGGCCTGGCGAACCGCCGCGGGCTGCAGCGGGCGCTGCGGGACTCCCCGGAGAATGCGGCGCTGATCGGCATCGACATGGACGGCTTCAAGATCGTCAACGACATGCGCGGGCACGACGTGGGTGACGCCGTGCTGGTCGAGGTGGGCGTCCGGCTGCGGCGCAACCTGCTGGCCGGCGACGTCGCGGCCCGGCTGGGCGGTGACGAGTTCGCGGTGCTGATGCACGGCGACGCCGAGGAGGCGGTGCTCGCCGCGCACCGGCTGCTCGCGGTGCTGGGGGAGCCCTACGAGGTGGACGGCGGCCCGATCTTCCTTTCCGCCAGCGTCGGCGTGGCCGACACCGGCGAGCTGCTGCACGACGCCGACCTGGCCCTGCGTTACGCCAAGCAGCGCGGCAAGAACCGGGTGGAGCGCTACCAGGCCGGCTATGACGAGTTGCTGCGCCGCCGCGGCACCCTGCAGGGCGAACTGCGTCACGCGATCGACCGCGACCAGCTGCGGCTGGTCTTCCAGCCGGTGGTGGCGCTGCCGTCGATGCGACCGGTGGGCGCCGAGGCGCTGCTGCGGTGGACGCATCCCGATCTGGGGCCGGTGCGCCCCGACGAGTTCATCCCGGTCGCCGAGGAGTCCGGCCTGATCAACCGGATCGGCGCCTGGGTCCTGGAGCAGGCCTGCAAGCAGCTCGCCGACTGGCTGGCGAAAGGGCACGACGTCTGGGTGTCGGTGAACCTGTCGCCCAAGGAGCTGCACAACTCCGACTACGCCGGCCAGGTCGCCGACGTGCTGGCCGAATACGGCGTGCCACCCCAGCGGCTGGTCCTGGAGGTCACCGAGCACGCGGTCGCCACCGACATGGAGGAGCTGGTCGGCCGGCTGGCCGAGTTGCGGGAGACCGGGGTGCGGATCGCGCTGGACGACTTCGGCGCCGGCTATTCGTCGCTGACCCAGCTGCGGACGCTGCCGGTGGACATCCTGAAGATCGACCACGCGCTGGTGGCGGAGCCGGAGTCGCGGACCGGGACGGCGGCCCCGCTGGTCGACGTGGTGGTGCGGCTCGGGCACCGGCTCGGCCTGGAGGTGCTGGCCGAGGGGATCGGCTCGCCGGCCCAGCGTGAGGTGGTCGAGGAGGCCGGCTGCCGGCTGGGCCAGGGCTCGCTGTTCGGCTGGGGTGTGCCGGCCGAGCACTTCGAGACGCGCCTGCGGACCCTGCGGCCCTCGGGCCCGCGCCCGCTGCCGGCGCCGCGGTCCACCCCTCCGAGTGACGCCCCGGCGCGCAGTCAGGTGGTGCGGCTCGGTCCCGGAATGCGGCAGGTCAGAGCGTTGTTGCCGAGCGACCCGGATTTCGCTGATCAAAATGTGGGATCAGTTGACTCAGGCCGTGAGATGGGGCAAGGTTAGCCGCATGTGCTTCCAGTCCCGAGTACTTATCTGAGCGCACTCTCCGCAACAGGAGGGTGCGCTAGGTCCCGTGCTTCTGCACGAGGGCCTTTTTTGTTGCTCAGAAGTCGCTCACAAGACTGGACCGACCAACCCGAAAAGGTCTGAACTGCCATGACGAGACCCACTCCCGAATCCCTCGCCCAACGGGTCACTCCGGCCACCGTCGCTGCGGCCGCGAACTCCGCCCCCGCCGCCGTGGCCCCGGTAGCCACCACCGGTGCCGGCGCGCTCGTCCGGTCGCTCGAGGCGCTCGGGGTAGAGGTCGCGTTCGGCATCCCGGGCGGGGCGATCCTCCCGGCGTACGACCCGCTCTTCGACTCGAAGGTGCGGCACATCCTGGTCCGGCACGAGCAGGGCGCGGGGCACGCCGCGACCGGTTACGCGCAGGCCACCGGCAAGGTCGGCGTCTGCATCGCGACCAGCGGCCCGGGTGCGACGAACCTGGTCACCCCGATCGCCGACGCCTACATGGACTCGGTCCCGATCGTCGCGATCACCGGGCAGGTCGGCCGGCCGTACATCGGCACGGACGCCTTCCAGGAGGCGGACATCCAGGGCATCACTCTGCCGATCACCAAGCACAACTTCCTGGTGCAGCACCCGGAGGAGCTGCCCCGGATCCTGGCCGAGGCGTTCCACCTGGCGGCGACCGGCCGGCCCGGCCCGGTCCTGGTCGACATCCCGAAGGACGTGCTGCAGGCGCAGACCACGTTCTCCTGGCCGCCGACCCTCGACCTGCCGGGCTATCGCCCGACCCTGCACCCGCACGGCAAGCAGATCCGCGAGGCGGCCCGGCTGATCGCCCAGGCCAAGCGCCCTGTTCTGTACGTGGGCGGCGGCGTCCTGAAGGCCGGCGCCACCGACGGGCTGCGCAAGCTCGCCGAGCTGACCGGCATCCCGGTCGTCACCACCCTGATGGGCATCGGCGCGTTCCCCGACTCGCACCCGCAGCACCTGGGCATGCCCGGCATGCACGGCACGGTGCCGGCGGTCTACGCGATGCAGAAGTCGGACCTGCTGGTCACCCTCGGCGCCCGCTTCGACGACCGGGTGACCGGCAAGCTGGACTCGTTCGCCCCGGACGCCAAGATCGTGCACGCCGACATCGACCCGGCGGAGATCGGCAAGAACCGGCACGCGGACGTCCCGATCGTCGGCGACGCCCGGCACGTCATCGACGAGCTGATCGCCGCGGTCTCCGCGACGGCCGGCGGCACCGCGCAGTACGAGGCCTGGTGGAAGACGCTCGACGACATCCGCGAGCGGTACCCGCTGGGCTACGACGAGCCGACCGACGGCACCCTCTCCCCGCAGTACGTGATCGAGCGGATCGGCGCGCTGGTCGGCCCGGACGCGATCTACTGTGCCGGCGTCGGCCAGCACCAGATGTGGGCGTCGCAGTTCATCAAGTACGAGAAGCCGGGCACCTGGCTGAACTCGGGCGGCGCCGGGACCATGGGTTACGCGGTTCCGGCCGCGATGGGGGCCAAGGTCGCGCAGCCGGACACTCAGGTGTGGGCGATCGACGGTGACGGCTGCTTCCAGATGACCAACCAGGAGCTGGCCACCTGCGCCCTGGAGGGCATCCCGATCAAGGTCGCCGTGATCAACAACGGCAACCTGGGCATGGTCCGCCAGTGGCAGACCCTGTTCTACGACGGCCGCTACTCGAACACCGAGCTGGGCACCCACAAGCACCGCATCCCGGACTTCGTGAAGCTGGCCGAGGCGCTCGGCTGCATCGGCCTGCGCTGCGAGTCGAAGGACGACGTCGACAAGATCATCCAGCAGGCCATGGAGATCAACGACGCCCCGGTGGTCATCGACTTCACGGTCGGCAAGGACGCGATGGTGTGGCCGATGGTCGCGGCCGGCACCAGCAACGACGAGATCATGTTCGCCCGGGACGTGCGTCCCACGTTCGATGAGGACGACCTGTGACTAACAAGCACACGCTGAGCGTGCTGGTCGAGAACAAGCCCGGTGTGCTGGCCCGGGTCAGCGGCCTGTTCTCCCGCCGCAGCTTCAACATCGATTCGCTGGCGGTGGGCGAGACGGAGAACCCGGAAGTCTCCCGCATCACGATCGTGGTCAACGCCGACACGTCTCCCCTGGAGCAGGTCACCAAGCAGCTCAACAAGCTGGTCAACGTCCTGAAGATCGTGGAGCTGGACCCGGCGCAGTCGGTCCAGCGTGAGCTCCTGCTGGTCAAGGTGCGCGCCGACCGGGCGCAGCGCAGCCAGGTGCTCGAGACCGTCGAGCTGTTCCGGGCCCGGGTGATCGACGTCGCTCCGGACACCCTGACGATCGAGGCCACCGGTAATCCCGACAAACTGGATGCGTTGCTGCGCGACCTCGAGCCGTACGGCATCAAGGAGATGGTGCAGTCGGGTCTCGTGGCCATCGGCCGCGGTTCCCGGTCCATCACCACCGGCCCCGCGCTCCGCGCCGCCTGAGTTTTTCCAAACGAGAGAAGAAGGAAGTCATGACCGCGGAAGTGTTCTACGACGACGACGCCGACCTGTCGATCATCCAGGGCAAGAAGGTCGCCGTGATCGGCTACGGCAGCCAGGGCCACGCGCACTCGCTGTCGCTGCGTGACTCGGGCGTCGACGTGGTGGTCGGTCTGCAGGAGGGCTCCAAGAGCCGTCCGAAGGCCGAGGAGCAGGGCCTCACCGTGAAGACCCCGGCCGAGGCCGCCGCCTGGGCTGACGTGATCATGGTGCTGGCGCCGGACACCGCGCAGCGCAAGATCTACGCCGAGTCCATCGCCCCGAACCTCACCGCGGGCAAGGCGCTCTTCTTCGGCCACGGCCTGAACATCCGCTTCGAGCTGATCAAGCCGCCGGCCGACGTGGACGTGGCGATGGTCGCCCCGAAGGGCCCGGGTCACCTGGTCCGCCGTCAGTACGTGGACGGCAAGGGCGTGCCCGCCCTGATCGCGGTCGAGCAGGACGCTTCCGGTGGCGCCCAGGCGCTCGCCCTGTCGTACGCGAAGGCGATCGGCGGCACCCGCGCCGGCGTCATCAAGACGACGTTCAAGGAGGAGACCGAGACCGACCTCTTCGGCGAGCAGGCCGTCCTCTGCGGTGGCACCGCGGCGCTGGTGCAGACCGGCTTCGAGGTGCTCACCGAGGCCGGCTACGCCCCCGAGATCGCGTACTTCGAGTGCCTGCACGAGCTCAAGCTGATCGTCGACCTGATGTACGAGGGCGGCATCTCCCGGATGCGCTACAGCGTCTCGGACACCGCCGAGTTCGGTGACTACGTCTCCGGCCCGCGCGTGATCAACGCGTCGGTCAAGGAGGAGATGAAGCGGATCCTCGCCGACATCCAGTCCGGTGAGTTCACCCGTCACCTGATCGCGGACGACGAGGCCGGCGGCCCGGAGCTCAAGAAGTACCGCGAGCAGGGCGCCCAGCACCCGATCGAGATCACCGGTGCGAAGCTGCGCGGCATGATGAGCTGGGTGGACCGGCCGATCACCGAGACCGCCTGATCGACGTTCCGTCGAAAACGCCCGGCCGGGTCACCGGCCGGGCGTTTTCGTGAATGAACTGAACCTCACTGTGGCCCCCGTTCGTACCATTCGGCATCGTCTATGAGGACGAGAGTCGATGGGGACGAAAGCGGATGGAGAGCCATGACTGCTGTTGTCCTGGTAACCGAGGAACTAGCCCCGGCCGCACTCGACCTGCTCACCGAGGAGCACGAGGTCCGGCGGGTGGACGGCACCGACCGGCCCGCCCTGCTGTCCGCGCTGGCGGAGGCCGACGCGGTCATCGTCCGCAGCGCCACCCTCATCGACGTCGAGGCGCTGACCGCCGCGCCCCGGCTGCGCGTGGTGGCCCGCGCCGGCGTGGGGCTGGACAACGTCGACCTGCCCGCCGCGACCGCCCGCGGCGTCCTGGTGGTGAACGCGCCCACCAGCAATATCGTCTCGGCCGCCGAGCAGGCGGTGGCCCTGCTGCTGGCGGTCGCCCGGCACACCGCGGCGGCCAGCGCCACGCTCAAGGGGGGCGCCTGGCGGCGCCCCGAATTCACCGGCGTCGAGGTGCACGGAAAGACCGTCGGCGTGGTCGGGCTGGGACGCATCGGCGTCCTCTTCGCCCAGCGCATGGCCGCTTTCGGGGTACGACTGATCGCGTACGACCCGTACGTGCAGCCGGCCCGTGCCGCGCAGCTGGGTGTCCAGCTGGTGACCCTCGACGACCTGCTGAAGGAGAGCGACTTCATCTCGGTGCACCTGCCGCGGACGCCGGAGACCCTCGGCCTGATCGGCGCACGGGAGCTGACGCTGGTGAAGCCGGGTGTCCGGATCGTCAACGCGGCCCGCGGCGGGCTGGTCGACGAGGCGGCGCTGGCCGAGGCGATCGCCGAGGGGCGGGTCGCCGGCGCCGGGCTGGACGTCTTCGAGACCGAGCCGCTCACCGAGTCGCCGCTGTTCGGCTTCGCCAACGTGGTGGTCACCC
Source organism: Actinoplanes sp. NPDC024001 (assembly GCF_040638955.1). NCBI lineage: Bacteria > Bacillati > Actinomycetota > Actinomycetes > Micromonosporales > Micromonosporaceae > Actinoplanes > Actinoplanes sp. NPDC024001. Next base: position 34,653 of record NZ_JBEZZB010000043.1, on the reverse strand, counting down.
CGCACCTGGGCGCGTCGACGGTGGAGGCGCAGGACAAGGCCGGGCTGGCGGTGGCCCGCAGCGTACGGCTGGCCCTGCGCGGCGAGTTCGTCCCGGACGCGGTGAACGTGCGGGCCGGCGGCGCCGTGGACGAGGACGTACGCCCGCTGCTGCCGCTCGCCGAGCGCCTCGGCCGGGTCTTCACCGCGGTGGCCGGCGGGGTGGCGGCCCGGATCACCGTGGAGGTCCGCGGTGAGGTGGTCGCGCACGACGTCACGGTGCTCGAACTGGCCGCCATGAAGGGCCTGTTCGCGCCGGTGGTGGAGGAGCCGGTGACCTACGTGAACGCCCCGCACGTGGCCGCGGACCGGGGTGTCGAGGTGGACCTGGCGACGGTCGAGGACGCCGGGGAGCACGCCAACCTGATCACGGTGCGCGGGGCGATGCCGGACGGTCGTACCGTCGCGGTCGCCGGCACGCTGGTGACCTCCGGCACCCGGGAGACCGCGAAGCTGCTGCAGGTCGACGGCTTCGAGCTGGACCTGGCCCCGGAGGGGGTGCTGCTGTTCTTCCGCTACCGGGACCGGCCGGGCGTGGTCGGCACGATCGGCACCAATCTGGGCCGGGCCGGCGTCAACATCGCCGCCATGCAGGTGGCCCGCCGGGCCGCCGGCGGTGAGGCGCTGATGGTGCTGACCGTCGACTCGGCGGTCGGGTCGGAGGTGCTCACCACGGTGGCCAACGGCATCGGCGCCTCCCGGGCCGCCGTGGTGGATCTGCGCGCGGACTGACGGGCGGCTAGCGGGTCTGCAGCGGCGGCCGGTAGACCGTGCCGTCCTGCAGGTCCAGCAGATCCAGGTTGAGCTCGCCGGCCAGCCGCTCGATCGTCTCCAGCACGACGTCCGGGCAGTTCTCGTCCAGCCGCATCTGGATGTGGTCGGCGGCGGCGTGCAGCGGTGCGCTCGCCCACGGCGAGCCGGCCGCCGTGGCGCGCGGCCCGCGGTCCGGGTAGTTGCTGGTCAGGGCGTCGTAGAAGGCGACGACGCGAGGATCGGCCGCCCGCTGTGGATGCTCGCCGCGGGCGCATCGCTCATTGGCGGCGCGCACCGTGTCCGGCGCGGCGGTCGGGTCCATGGCCCACACGACGAGGTCGAAACTCACCGGCGCATCGTGCCATCACCGCCGCTGTCCGCCGTGAATCGGTGGCCCGACACGCGGGGATGCGTCTTGCGCGTCATTAGTCCGTCTCGCTAGCGTTGTTCCGGCCGTACGTCCCGGGCGGACGCGTCTTCGGGTGACGCGTTTCGTCGCCGGGTGGACGGCCGGAATCCGGCGGGACCGATCCACGCGTACTCGTCGCAGCAGCCCCCGTGACCGTTTGCCGCGGTCCGGGGGCTGTTCGCGTCCGCCGAAGCTTTCACCCGAACGCTCATTTGGTGGGACTGCCGTTCCGTGTCTCGGGACCGGCGGTTACCGTAGGCGAGGTTCGAAGGCAAGGTTGCCGGACTTGATGGGGAGTTGACGTGAGCGTGGCGCGGATCGCGGTTGTCGCCGGAGACGGCATCGGGACCGAGGTGACCGCGCAGGCCCGCAAGGTGATCGACGCCGTCCTCCCCGACGCCGACTACAACGAGTACGACCTGGGCGCCCGCCTCTACAACCGCACCGGCGAGGTGCTGCCCCGGTCGGTGCAGGACGAGCTGGCCGGCCACGACGCCATCCTGCTCGGCGCGATCGGTGACCCGAGCGTCCCGCCGGGCGTCCTGGAGCGCGGCCTGCTGCTGAAGCTCCGCTTCGACTTCGATCAGTATGTGAATCTGCGCCCCAGCAAGCTCTGGCCCGGCACCACCAGCCCGCTGGCCGGCGTGAAGCCCGGTGAGATCGACATGGTCGTGGTCCGCGAGGGCACCGAGGGCCTCTACGTCGGCGCCGGCGGCGTCCTGCACAGGGACACCCCCGCCGAGATCGCGACCGAGGAGAGCCTGAACACCCGGCACGGCGTCGAGCGGGTCATCCGCGACGCGTTCGCCCGCGCCCAGCGCCGCGACCGCCGCCACGTGACCCTGGTGCACAAGACCAATGTGCTCACCCACGCCGGCAACCTGTGGTCGCGGACCTTCGCCGCCGTGGCGGCCGAGCACCCCGACATCACCACGGAGTACCAGCACATCGACGCCGCCAGCATGTTCATGGTGAGCAACCCGCAGCGGTTCGACGTGGTGGTGACCGACAACCTCTTCGGTGACATCCTCACCGACATCGCCGCGGCCGTTACCGGCGGCATCGGCATGGCTGCCAGCGGCTCCGTCAACCCGGAGCGCACGTACCCGTCGACCTTCGAGCCGGTGCACGGCTCCGCGCCGGACATCGCCGGCCAGGGCATCGCCGACCCGGCGGCCGCCATCCTCTCCGGCGCGCTGCTGCTGGAGCACCTGGGCCACCTCGACGAGGCGCGGCGAGTAACCGAGGCGGTCGCGGCCGAGGTCGCGTCCCGGGCCCCGGGCGCGCCGCTGCGTACCGCCGAGGTCGGTGACCGGGTCGCCGCCGCCGTCTGAGCGGGCACCCTTCCCACCCGGAAGCCCGAGGGGCTTCGTCACCCGCGGTCATTGTTTTAACGACCGTTCGGGGTAGATTCATGGGGCACTACGGGTGCCCTCGCATGCTTCGATCTTTACTTGCAGAAAGCAGGTCTCCTTGTCATGAGCGGTGGTGACAACCTCGAATTCGAGATCCGTCCGAACCCGGCACCCGTAGGCGACGCAGAACGCGCCGCCCTGCTGGCCAACCCCGGCTTCGGCCGCATCTTCACCGACCACATGGTCACTGTGCGCTACGCGGACGGTAAGGGCTGGTACGACCCGCGCGTCGAGGCCCGCGCGCCGATCCCGATGGACCCGGCGAGCGCGGTGCTGCACTACGCGCAGGAGATCTTCGAGGGCCTCAAGGCGTACACGCTGCCCGACGGTGGCGTCGCGATGTTCCGCCCGGATGCGAACGCGGCCCGGTTCAACCAGTCCGCCGAGCGGATGGCGATGCCGGCCCTGCCGGTGGAGACGTTCCTCCGGTCGCTGCACGAGATCATCGAGATCGACCGGAAGTGGATCCCGCCGGGCGAGGAGGGCAGCCTCTACCTGCGCCCGTTCGCCTACGCGAGTGAGGTCTTCCTCGGCGTCCGTCCCGCCACCGAGTACCTCTACCTGGTCATCGCCTCCCCGGTCGGGCCGTACTTCTCCGGTGGCGTCAAGCCGGTGCACATCTGGGTCTCGCCCGACTACACCCGGGCCGCTCCCGGCGGCACCGGCGCGGCCAAGTGCGGCGGCAACTACGCGGCCGGTCTCTCGGCGCAGGCGGAGGCCGCCGAGCACGGCTGCGACCAGGTCGTCTACCTGGACGCGGTGGAGCGCAAGTACATCGACGAGCTGGGCGGCATGAATGTCTTCCTGGTCTTCGACGACGGCAGCCTGGCCACCCCGCCGCTGACCGGTACGATCCTGCCCGGCATCACCCGCGACTCGGTCATCAAGCTGGCGCAGCGGGCCGGCCGCCGGGTCGAGGAGCGCCCGATCAGCCTCGACGAGTGGCGTGAGGGCGCGGCGTCGGGCCGGGTTCGTGAGGCGTTCGCCTGCGGCACCGCCGCGGTGATCACCCCGATCGGCACGATCAAGAGCGAGGACGGCGAGTTCACCGTCGCTGACGGCGGCTCGGGCGAGGTCACCATGGGCCTGCGCAAGGAGCTGGTGGACATTCAGCGCGGCCGCGCCGAGGACCCGTTCGGCTGGGTGCACCGCGTTCTCTGATCCTCGACGTCAACGGGCCGGGAGACATTGCCTCCCGGCCCGTTGATCTCGTTTTGAGCACGAAGCATGCGCATGCGTGTATCCGGGACCTTCGAAAAATTGAAGAATCCTTAAGATGCGGCTCTCCTGATCTTCGGACACCCCCTCCGGAAGGAACCCGCATGTCCCGCCCCACGGCCCGGCGCCTGTTCGCCGGTTCGGCCGCCGCCATCGCAGCCGCTCTCGCGGTGACGACGCCGGCCTACGCGGCGGCCGATGCCGCCATCGACATCAGCCTGCCCGACATCACCGTCGGGGTGGGCGCCGAGACCCCGCTCGAGCCGGTTCTGCGCGCCGACCGTGAGGTCACGCTCTCCGAAGCCTCGATCACCTACGAGCTGTCCGGCATCACCGGCGTCAGCCTGACCGGCCCGGAGGACATCGGCGGGTGCGAGAGCGCCTCGCCGGCCAAGCTGGTCTGCACCCGGCCGTACGAGATCGACCTGAGCCCGGACGGCGCGGTCGGTTACCTCGCCGCCGTGCTGAAGGCCGCCGACGACGCCAAGTCCGGTGCGACCGGCACGGTGACGGCGACGTTCAGCGCCGCGGGCGTCGAGCCGGTCAGCACCACCGCGGAGGTCGAGGTCGCCGACGGTGTCGACCTGGCCGCCGGCGAGACCGCCGAGCTCAGCGTCAAGCCGGGCGCCACCTTCGACGCCCGGGTCGAGGTGACCAACAAGAGCACCAAGGTCGTCAACGGCGCCGGGTTCTTCGCCTCCTCGGACTACGCGATCGAGGTCGCCGAGCAGTTCGCCAACTGTGTCTACGACGGACGGCGATACGGCTGCCTCTTCGACCAGGACCTGGAGCCGGGCGCGACCTACCGGGTCGAGCTGCCGTACCGCCTGCGCAAGGACACCGCGGCGCCGAGCACCTCGGCCGCCGACTTCCAGTGGCTGACCGCCGACGACTACGCGAACAAGCCGAAGGGCATCACCTCCCGCAAGTCCGGCACCGGCGCGAAGCTCAAGTTGGAGAAGGTCGCCGGCGTCAAGGCGGCCCGCCAGACCGACACCGAGCCGGACAACAACTGGCAGCTGGTCATGGTCAAGGCGACCGGCAAGCAGGGCACGGACATCGCCGCGGTCGGTGACGAGGTGACCGGCGAGGCCGGCGACACGGTCAAGGCCACCGTCGGCCTGCGCAACAACGGCCCGGCGACGCTGGACAGCAGCCGCGCCGGCGAGCCCGCGGGCGTCGCCATCGTCACGATCCCCACCGGTACGACCGTCACCACCGTGCCGAAGGGCTGCTCCCTGGCCGAGGACGACAGCGTCCGCACCGACCCGAAGGCGATCCAGTACGCCTGCTTCACCGACTACGTGCACCCCGCCGGCGAGACCGTCAGCTGGGAGTTCGGGCTGCGCATCGACAAGGTGGTGTCCAACGCGACCGGCGCGGTCGAGGCCAACCCCGCGTGCCAGTGCTCCCGCTTCTCCGAGGACATCGACAAGTCCAACGACAAGGCCGAGCTGATCGTGAACCCGGCCCCGGGAGCACCCGGTGAGGAGCCCGGCGACGGCACGGACGACGGCGGCGAGGGTGGCGGCCTGCCGATCACCGGCCCGCAGGGCACGACGATCGCCGTCGTCGGCGCGCTGCTCGTGGCGGCCGGTGTGGCCGGTTTCGTGATCGCCCGCAAGCGGCGTACCCGCTTCGAGGTGTGACAGAGGTGTGACATCCGGGTGGGCGGGCTCCGGCCCGCCCACCCGGTTTCAGTTCTCGGTCAGCAGGTGGGCGCGCATCGCGGCGATCTGGTCGGCGGTGATGCCGATCTCCTTGGCGTACGCCTCCACCGAACCGTGCAGTTCCCGCAGGTCGTTCAGGAACATCAGCATGGCCCCGGGCGGCGAGTCGAACATGTGCTCGTTGCCGAGGATCGTCTCCGGGTTGTGCTCCAGCAGGTATTTCGTGAGCGGGCGCATCGCCTCGGTGGTCAGCGCGTAATCCGCCGCGATCACCTCGTCCTCGACGCCGAGCAGCGACAGGGTCAGCGCGCAGACGGTGCCGGTGCGGTCCTTGCCGGCCATGCAGTGCACCACGACCGGCGCCGCCTCCGGGTCGGCGATCAGGCGCAGCGAGTCGGCGAGGGCCTCGTGCCCGTCCTCGGCGAAGTTGAGGTAGCGGTCGGCCAGCCAGCGCTCGTGCATCACGTCTTCCGGGTGCTCGATCTGCTCCCAGTCGACGTGCCGCAGGACCAGGTTGCGGTAGTCGACGCCGTGCTCGTCGGCCACCCGGCCGAACTTCTCCACCTCGAACGGTCGGCGCAGGTCGATCACCGTGCGGACACCGAGCGCCGCGAACGCCTCGGCGTCCGCCTCGTCGAGTCGGTGCAGCGAGTCGGCCCGGAACAGCCGCCGCCAGCGCACCGTCCGCCCGTCGAGTCCGGAGTATCCGCCGACGTCACGGAAGTTGTAGGCCTTCGAGAAGGGCAGGTTTCGTGAATACGATTCGGCCACCACGCCCCAAACTTAGTCTCGATAGTTGGAACAGCGCTTCCCGCGAACCCGGTTAGTGGCATGCTTCATCTCGTGACCCACCTCGTGCTCATTATTGGCACCTAGCGCGCCGGCTGACTCTCCGCCGACGCGCAGACCTCCCGCATCCGCGGGGGGTCTTTTTGTTGTTGATGTGGGTGACCAACCCGAAAGGACTCTGCTCCGATGAACTACCAGGTGTTCGACACGACGCTGCGCGACGGCGGGCAGCGCGAGGGAATCAGCTACACCGTCGCCGACAAGCTCGCGGTCGCGCGCCTGCTGGACGAGTTCGGAGTGGGCTTCATCGAGGGCGGCTGGCCGGGCGCCATGCCCAAGGACACCGAGTTCTTCGAACGCGCGAAGACCGAGCTGGAGCTGCGGCACGCGGTGCTGGTGGCGTTCGGCGCGACCCGCAAGGCCGGTGTCGACGTTGCCGAGGACCCGCAGGTGAAGGCCCTGCTGGACGCCGGAACACCGGTCGTCTGCGTGGTCGCGAAGTCCGACATCCGGCACGTGGAGCGGGCGCTGCGCACCACCGGCGACGAGAACCTGGCGATGGTCCGGGACACCGTCCAGCACCTGGTCGCCAATGGACGCCGCGCGTTCGTGGACTGCGAGCACTTCTTCGACGGCTTCCGCTTCGACCCGGCGTACACCGCGAGCGTCGTGAAGACCGCGATCGAGGCCGGCGCCGAGCGGGTCGTCATGTGCGACACCAACGGCGGCATGCTCCCCTCGATGATCACCAAGGCCATCAACGAGGTGGTGGAGCGGACCGGGGTGAGCCCGGAACAGCTCGGCATCCACTGCCAGAACGACACCGCCTGCGCGGTCGCCAACACGGTCGCCGCGGTCGAGGCGGGCGTCAAGCACTTCCAGTGCACCGCCAACGGGTACGGCGAGCGCCCCGGCAACGCCGACCTGTTCGCCGTGGTCAGCAACCTGCAACTCAAGCTCGGGCTGAAGGTCCTACCGGACGGATGCCTGGAGAAGGCGACGCGGGTGTCCACCGCGCTCGCCGAGATCGCCAACATCGCCCCCGACACCCACCAGGCCTACGTCGGGGCCGCGGCATTCGCTCACAAGGCGGGGCTGCACGCGAGTGCGATCAAGGTGGATCCGCTGCTCTACAACCACGTCGACCCGTCGGTTGTCGGCAACGACATGCGGATCCTGGTGACCGAGATGGCCGGCCGGGCCAGCATCGAGCTCAAGAGCCGTGAGCTCGGACTGGACCTGGCCGGCCATCCGGACACCCTGACGAAGGTCACCCAGAAGGTCAAGGACCTGGAGGCCGGCGGCTGGTCGTTCGAGGCCGCCGACGCCTCCTTCGAGCTGCTGGTCCGCAGCGAGCTGCCGGGCGCCGAGGTGGCCCGGCCGTTCACCCTGGAGTCGTACCGGGTGCTGGTCGAGCACCGCGAGGACGGCACGGTCATCTCCGAGGCCACCGTCAAGGTCCGGGTACGCGGCGAGCGGGTGATCGCCACCGCCGAGGGCAACGGCCCGGTCAACGCCCTCGACGAGGCGCTGCGCGTCGCGCTCTCGAACCACTACCCGCAGCTCAAGTCGTTCGAGCTGACCGACTACAAGGTGCGGATCCTGGAGGGCAGCCACGGCACCAACGCGATCACCCGGGTCCTGCTGGAGACCAGCAACCACACCGGCGAGTGGACCACGGTCGGCGTCCACGAGAACATCGTCGAGGCCAGCTGGACGGCCCTCGTGGACGCCTTGACCTACGGCCTGGCCCGCAGCACGGCCCACGCCTAGGCAGGCAGCAGCTCCGGACTGTGTGCGGAGGCGACCGCGGAGATCAACGCGATCGCCTCCGCCTGCGGCATCGGATCGAGCTGCCGGCCGTCGCGCAGCCTGAGCGCGACCCTTGCGGACGGCGCCTCCCGGGCGCCGATCACCGCGACGTACGGGACCTTGCGCCCCGCCGCCTCGCGGATCCGGGCGCCGACCGACCCGTCGTGGGAGACCTCGACCCGAAGGCCGGCGGCGAGCGCGTCCCGGGCGAAGTCCCCGGCCGCCGCATCCTGCTCGGCGCCGACCGGCAGCACGGCCAGCTGCACCGGGGCGTACCAGACCGGGAACGCGCCGCCGTGCACCTCGATCAGGTGCCCGAAGAGCCGTTCCATCGACCCGGCCAGGCTGCGGTGCACCATCACCGGGCGGGACCGGCCGCCGTCAGCGTTCGCGTACTCCAGCTCGAACTGTCTCGGCTGGTGGTGGTCGACCTGCACGGTGGCGAGACTCCACTCCCGGCCGGCCGGGTCGGCGACCTGCAGGTCGATCTTCGGGCCGTAGAAGGCCGCCTCGCCGGGCGCGTCGACGTACGCCACCCCGGCCTCCTTCAACGCGGCCCGCAGCAGCGCTTCGGCGCGGGACCAATCTGCCTCGTCGCCGCCGTACCTCCTGCCCGGGCCGCGCAGGGACAGCTGGTAGGAGACCGGGCCGAGGCCGATCGCGGCATGCGCTTCGCGCATGAGCCGCAGCACGCCGGCGACCTCGTCGCCGGCCTGCTCCTCGGCGCAGAAGATGTGGGCGTCGTTGAGCATGATGGAGCGGACCCGGGAGAGCCCGCCGAGGACCCCGGAGCGTTCCGCCCGGTACATCGGGCCCAGCTCGGCGATCCGCAACGGCAGCTCACGGTACGACCGCCCGCGTGACTTGAAGATCAGTGCGTGGTGCGGGCACAGGCTGGGCCGCAGCACCAGGTCGTCGTCGCCGACGCGCATCGGCGGGAACATGTCGTCGCCGAACTTGTCCCAGTGGCCGGAGAGCTCGAACATCCGGCGTTTACCGAGGGCGGGGGAGTTGACGTGCCGGTAGCCGGCGCGCCGCTCCAGCTCGTACAGATAAGACTCGATCTCGTGCCGGGCGGCCGCGCCGCCCGGCAGCCAGAAGGGCAGGCCGGCGCCGATCAGCGGGTCGGAGTCGAAGAGGTCCAGCTCGCGGCCGAGTTTGCGGTGGTCGACAGACATCGGGTTCTCCTGGAGGTGAGCGGGCGGCACACCTGGGAGACACGACGGCCCCGGGCATGTCGCCCGGGGCCGTTCGTCGCTTCAAGGTCAGCGCGAATCTCCGCCGGGGCTTCCCGGCGTCGTCGTGACCGAACTGACCATCATGCCGCCGATGCTAGGCATCGCTCGGATGCGCCGCCAACCAGTTTTCGGCGAGCAGCTGGAACAGGTAGTGGTCCTGCCACTCGCCGGCGATCCGCAGGTAGCGCGGGGCCATGCCGAACCGCTCGAACCCGTTGCGCTCCAGGACGCGCTGCGACCGGATGTTGTGCAGCAGCGTCGCCGCCTCGATGCGGTGCAGCCCGTACTCGGTGAAGGCGGCGCGGGCGAGCGCCGCGACGGCCGTGCCGGCCACCCCGCGGCCGATGGCGTCCGCAGCCACCCAGTAGCCGAGGTTGGCCGACAGGAACGGGCCGCGCACCACGTTCGCCAGGTTGATCCGGCCGACCACCCGGCCGTCCTCGACGATCACGTGCGGCAGCTGATTGTCCTGCGCCAGCACGTCGGCGATGTGCTGGCGCTGGCCGGCCTCGGTGAAGAAGCTCTCGTCGCGGACCGGCTCCCACGGCTCCAGATGGGCGCGGCTCGCCCGGATCTGCGCGGCCAGTGGACCGGCGTCCGCCAGGGCGATCCGCCGGATCTCGATCATGACGCTGCCGGGACGGTGAGCGAGGCGAACACGGCGCGATGGTCGGATTCGGTCACGTCGTGCACTTCCACATCCCGCACCCCGATCCGCTCGTCGACCAGCACGTGGTCGATGGTCACCAGCCCGTTCATCCCCGCGCGGGACGGCCAGCTGGGCACCAGCCCCTTGCCGACGGCGTCCGCCGCGTCACGGTAACCGGTGTCGATCAGTTCGCGCAGCACCCGGTGGTCCAGTGTCGCGTTGAAGTCGCCGAGCAGGATCCGCGGCGTCCGGCCGGCGTCGGCGGGCAGCTGCTCGCGCAGGTCGGTGCGCCAGCCGGCGAACATGGTCGGGTGGGCCGGGGCCAGCGGGTGCACCGACTCCAGGTAGACCGGTGCGGCGCCGGGCGGCTGGATCGTGCCGAACGCCTGCTGGAACCCGCCGTCGTTGCGCCGCGACCCCGGATCGGTCAGCGGGTAACGGGAGTAGAGGCCGGAGCCGCTCGCGCCGTACTCCGGCGCCAGCTGCTGGTAGGGCAGCAGCTCGGTGAGGCCGGCGGCCTTGAGCGCCTCCTCGCCGCGCGGGGTGAACTCCTGCACGGCGAGCACGGCGACGTCGTTGTCCCGGACCAGCTGGACGATCTGGGCCGGGTCGGCCCCGCTGAACAGCAGGTTGGCGGTCAGCACCCGCAGCTCGACGCCCTCGGTGGGGCCCTTGTCGAAGTCCGGCAGGGCGCGGGGCAGCACACACACCGCCATGCCGAAGGCGACCAGCCCGGCCACCGCGGCGGCGGCCCAGCGCTTGGCGACCAGCGCGATCAGGAACGGGATCCAGGTCCAGGCGGCGACGAACGGCGTCCCGGCGAACAGCATGATCAGCATGCCGCGCTCGAGGCCGAAGGCCCGGCCCAGGAACCAGAGCGCTCCGGGCGCCAGAAGCAGCCAGAGCAGGACGGAGAGGACGATGCGGCGCTTGGCCGGGCGTGTCGCGGGCGGCGCGTCGGTGATCGTCATGGCGGCAAAGTTATCCGGTGGCTGCTAACAGGACGCTGAGAAGGCGGTCCAGCTCACATCATCGATATGGATGGTTTGCCCGGGGTCGCGGCGCGACACGACCCCGGGCCTCCATCGTCAGACCTCGGCGTCGATCAGGTCGCCGAACTCGGAAATGTCCTCCCGGATGACCGCGCCGTCACCCTCCACGACCAGGGTCAGCCCGTCCACGGCGAGGTGGCGTGCCGCGGCCGCGGACACCTGCTCCACGGTCGCCTCCAGGTAGTCGCGGCGCAGCGTCTCGTAGTAGTCGTCCGGCAGCCCGTGCACCACCAGGCTGGCCAGCGCGCCGGCGATCGCTCCGGGGGTCTGCATCTCCACGCTCAGCTGGCCCGCTCGCCAGGAGCGCGCCACCTCCAGCTCGGCCTCGGTGACGCCCTCGTTCTGGGTGCGGGCGATCTCACCGAGGGTGTCCCGGATCGCCGGCCCGGTCACCGCGGTCTGCACGCCGGCGGCCACCTCGAACCGGCCGGACCGGCGGGTCATCGCGTACGACCCGCGGATCCCGTAGGTGTAGCCCTTCACCTCGCGGATCAGGTGGTTGAGCCGGGACGTGAACGCGCCGCCCAGCACCGTCGCGGCGAGCGTCATCGCCACGTAGTCCGGGGTGGCCCGTTCTGGCGCGCGGTGCCCGATGCGCAGCGTCGACTGCACCGAGCCGGGCCGGTCCACCAGCAGCGTGCGGACCCGGTCCGGCACCGGCACGCCGAGCGGCCCCTCCTTCTCCAGCGGTGCGCCGGAGGTGCCGGCGAACGCCGCCTCGGCCAGCGCGTCCAGGTCGAGCGCGTCCAGGTCGCCGGCGACCAGCAGCACGCCGGGCCGCAGCATCCACGACTCGTGGAAGGCGAGCACGTCCTCGACGGTGACCGCGGCGACGCTCGCCGGGTCGCCGTGCAGCGGGCGGGAGTAGCGCCCGTCCGCGCCGAACAGGTCTCGCCGCAGCGCCGCGTCGGCCCGCGGCCCCGGCTGGGCCCAATCCATCCGCAGCGCGGTCACCTCGTCGTCGCGCACGCGCGCGACGTCCGAGGCGTCCAGCTTCGGCGTGCGCGCGGCCTCGGCGGCCAGGCGCACGGCGTCGGTCAGCATCGGTACGGGCGCCGACACCCCCACCCGGAAGGCGTCCCAGTCCACCGACGGGGACAGTTCCGCGCCGAGTCCTTCCAGCGCCAGCGCGTACGCCGCCGAGTCCCGCCGCTTGGTGCCCTCCTCCAGGGACTTGGCGAGGACCGTCGCGGTGCCCTCGCGGCCCTCGGACTCCCGTGCCGCGCTGGCGTCGAGCAGCAGCACCGCGCTGCCCAGGATCTGGCCGGGCAGGTGGGCGGCGACCACGGTGCCGCCGTGCGCGCTGATCCGGCGGACCGCGGGAAACGCGTACGGCCGGGCCGCCCCCGGCTCCGGACGGCTGGTGACGAGGGTCATGCGGGCTCCCCGGGCAGGTAGGTGAGGGTGACACGGGACTCCGGCCGCAGCGTCTCGGCGGCCGCGGCGGTGACGTCGTCCGCGGTGACGGCGAGCCACTTCGGCAGCCGGTCGGCGGCCGCGCCGGGGTCGCCGAACTGGGTCGCGTACCGGCCGAGGGTGTCGGCACGGCCACCCACAGTGGAGACCTGCCGCCACCACGCGGTGGTCAGCAGCGCCTTGGCCCGGTTCAGCTCGTCGGCGGTGACCGGCTCGTCGATCAGGCTCTGCACCACGTCGGCGAGGCCGGCCTCCAGGGTCTCCACGGCGACGCCGTCCTTCGCGGTGGCCGTGATGATCAGCGGGGCCGGCGCGTGCGCCAGATCCACCCCGTAGGACCCGATGTAGTCGGGCTGGGCGATCCGGGCGCCGTCGGCGAGCCGCTGGTAGAGGCGGCTGCCCCGGCCGTTGCCCAGGACCGTGGCCAGCACCGTCATGGTGTCGTAGCCGGCCGTGCCGAACGGGTAGGTCCGGTGGGACAGGTAGATCCGCGGGGCCGGCACGGCCGCGGTCACGGTCTCCCGGGCCGGGGCATCGGCCGGGCCGGGCAGTGACCCGTCCGGGGCCGGCGGGATGTCCGGCACCGTGGCGATCGCGCCGAAGTACTTCTCGGCGAGCGCGAACACCTCGGCCGGGGTGGTGTCCCCGACGACCGTCAGCACGCAGTTGTTCGGCGCGTAGTACTGCTGGTGGAACGCCTTGAAGGTGTCCAGGCTCGCCGCGTTCAGATCCTCCATCGACCCGATCGTGGCGTGATGGTACGGATGGCCCTCGGGATAGAGCAGCGGCAGCAGGCGCAGCCAGGCGTCGCCGTACGGCACGTTCTCGTATCGCTGGCGGCGCTCGTTCTTCACCACCTCACGCTGGTTGTCCAGGGTCTCCTGGGTCAGCGCCGGCACCAGCCCGCCCATCCGGTCGGCCTCGAGCCAGAGCGCCAGCTCGAGGTGCTCGGACGGCATGGTCTCGAAGTAGTTCGTCCGGTCCGGATTGGTGGTGGCGTTCAGCGAGCCGCCGTTGCCCTGCACGAGTTTCATGTGCTCGGTCTTCTTCACGTGCTGCGAACCCTCGAACATCAGGTGCTCGAAGAGGTGCGCGAACCCGGTCTGACCTGGCGGCTCGTGACGGGATCCGACGTCGTACCAGAGGTTGACGCAGACGACCGGTGCGGTCCGGTCCTCGCTGACGACGACACGCAGGCCGTTCGCCAGCCGCGTGGTTTCGATGGGCCACGGATACCCGGTCGTGGCGACCGGTGCGGTTGGTGACGTCACCCGACCAATCTTGCCCTGCCCGCGTCCCATCGATAACCGCGTAGCGCATGATCGTCGGCGGTGGAATGCTGGGGGCGTGCTGGACGACGTACGGGTGAACGACCGCCTGACCATCCCGGCGGCCGAGCTCTCCTGGCGTTTCTCCCGGTCGAGCGGCCCCGGTGGCCAGGGTGTGAACACGACCGACTCCCGGGTGGAGCTCTCCTGGGACCTGCTCGGTTCCGAGCTGCTGCCGCTGATGCTCAAGGAGCGGGCGGTCGAGCGCCTGGGCAACCGCCTGGTGCAGGGCGTGATCACCATCACCGCCGCCGAGCACCGTTCCCAGCTGCGCAACCGGGAGGCGGCCGCGGCCCGGCTGGCCGCCCTGGTCGCCGGGGCGATCGCGGCGCCGCCGCGGGCCCGCCGGGCGACCAAGCCCTCCCGCGGGTCGGTCGAGCGGCGCATCGCGGAGAAGAAACGGCGCGGCGAGACCAAGCGCAACCGCCGTTCCTATCCGACGGACTGATCCAACCGCCTGCGGGACGCGGGTCGGTTTCTGGATACTCGCAGCATGGCGGACTTGACCGAGAAGAGCGAAGCAGAGCTGGTCAGCATGCTGAAGTACGACGCCAGCCACCTCGGCGACGTCGTCGAGGAGCTGAGGTCCGGCTTCCACGGTGACCCGGCGGAAGCGATCCGCCTCCTCGACGACGCGGCGGCCACCCAGCAGGAGAACATCGACATCCTCAAGGAGCTGGCCCGCCGCCGCTCGGTCAACGCGTAGATGAGGCTCAGCGCTGGTTGAAGGGTGCGACCGCCTCGCGGTTGCGGGCGGCGGCCTCCGGGCCGAGCAGCTCCTCGCAGACGCGGATGAGGCGGCTGCGCAGGCCGGCCGCCCGGCGGGCCAGCTCGCGCTGGCGAGCCACATATTCCGCCTTGCCCTCGGGGGTCTCGATCTTCACCGGCGGGTGGCCGTAGGAGGCCAGGTCGTAGGGGCTGGCCTGCATGTCGAGCAGGCGGATCTCACCGGCCAGGGCGAAGCAGTCCAGCGCGAGGGCGCCGGGCACCGCGGGGCCGAGTTTCTGCGCCCACTTGTGCACGTCCATCGCCGCGTGCAGGCAGCCGGGCTGGTCCAGGTCGACCTGGGTGGCCCGGGTGGGCTGCAGCCGGTTGAGCCCGATCGCCTCCGGCGTGAAGAACCGGAACGCGTCGAAGTGGGTGCAGCGGATGGTGTGCTGCTCGACCACCTTGTCGGTGCCGTCCTGACCGAGCCGTAGCGGCAGCTCGTGGCGGTGCTCCGGCTCGCGGTAGACCATCGCCCACTCGTGCAGCCCGAAGCAGCCGGAGAAGACCGGGCGGGACGCGGTCGCGGTGAGCAGGCCGTGGATGTAACGCACGCTCTCGCCGCGGGCGTGCAGGAACGCGTCCACATCCAGCGTGACCACGCCGTCGGGGTGGGTCAGGTAGAACTTCCAGCCGGCGTGCTCGGCCAGCCCGTCGGGCGCCGGGGTCAGACCGGTGCCGACGCCGGGATGCCAGCGGCGCAGCAGCGACGGCCGGGTCCCGTAGTAGTCGTAGAGAAAGTCCTCTATGGCGTGTTTCTCGCCCGCCGTGCGGCGGGCACGGTGGCCCGCGGTCATCTGGTCGGCGCGCTCGGCGTGCGCCCGGGCGAGGGGTATCCAGGTGACCGAGGGCAGCGTGGTGGTGAGCGCCCTCACCTGCTTGATCCCCATCGCACCAATGTATATAGCCAAGGCGATCAACACGATCACCGTTTGGCGCGAATGAGTTCCGCCACGGCGGGTGGTGGCATAGCCATACGTAAGTATGTAGCAGACCTACTACATTCTTGATAGTGTGTTGGACATGAAGGAGACGGTGCTGGCAGGTGTGACCGGAATCGGTCAGGGCGCGCCGATCGACGAGGCGGTCATCGAGGTGCGTGACCTCCGGATGAGCTATGGGTCGAAAGAGGTGCTGACCGGCGTCGACTTCACGGCTCACCGGGGTGAGGTGCTGGTCCTGCTCGGGCCCAACGGGGCGGGCAAGACCACCACGATCGAGATCCTGGAGGGTTTCCGGCGGCGCTCGGGCGGTGCCGTCCGGGTGCTCGGCCTCGACCCCGAGCAGGGCGCCGAGCAGTGGCGCGCCCGGCTCGGCGTGGTGCTGCAGTCCTGGCGTGACCACAGCAAGTGGCGCGTCCGTGAGCTGCTCGCCCATCTCGGGGCCTATTACGCGGCCTATGCGACCCCGCAGCGCCCGCGGCCCTGGCCGGTCGACGAGCTGCTCGACGTGGTCGGCCTGACCGGGTCGGCGGGCACCCGGATCGCCCGGCTCTCCGGTGGCCAGCGGCGCCGGCTCGACGTCGCGATCGGCATCGTGGGCCGTCCCGAGCTGCTCTTCCTCGACGAGCCGACGGTCGGTTTCGACCCGGAGGCGCGGCGCGAGTTCCACGACCTGGTGCACCGGCTGACCGATGTGGACGAGACCACGATCATGCTCACCACGCACGACCTCGACGAGGCGGAAAAGCTGGCCGACCGCATCCTGATCCTGTCCGGCGGGCGGATCGTCGCGGGCGGCTCGGCCGACGAGCTGTCCCGGCAGGTGGCCGGCGAGACGGAGATCCGCTGGACGTGTGACGGGCAGCGGTTCGTGCACTCGGCGGCCGACGCCACCGGCTTCGTGCGCGAGCTGTTCCGGCAGCACGGTGAGGCCATCGGCGACCTGGAGGTGCGGCCCAGCAGCCTCGAGGAGACCTACATGAAGCTGGTGCGGGAGACCGAGGAGGGCGCGCGATGATGCGGGTGGTGGGGCTGGGTCTGCGGCGCGGCCTGATCGAGTTGCGGCAGAGCCTGAGCAGCGGGACCGACCTGTTCGGCTACATCCTGCCCGCGCTCTTCCTGGTGATCGCGCTGATCTGGATGCGCGACAGCACCATTCCCGGCACCGAGTTCGCGCTGGGTGCGCACAGCCTGGTCGGCTCGCTGGCCATTCTCATCGTGATCAGCGGGCTCATGACGATGATGCAGTACCTCACGATGGACCGGGAGGACGGCACGCTGCTGCGGGCGAAGGCCACGCCTCACGGCATGACCGGTTACCTGCTCGGCAAGATCGTGCTGGTCGCCGGGGTGGCCGTGATCAGCTGCCTGTTCGTCCTGGTGCCCGGGCTCTTCCTGGTGGACGGCCTGACCCTGGGCGCCGACGGGGCACTGGTCCTGCTCTGGCTGGTGCCGCTGGGGTTGCTGGCCACCATGCCGCTGGGTGCGGTGCTCGGCGCGCTCTTCGACAACCCGCGCCAGGCGTCGCTGATGATGTTGCCGCTCCTCGGCCTCACCGCGGTCTCCGGCATCTTCTACCCGATCACGGCGCTGGCCGGCTGGGTGCAGGGCGTCGCGCAGGTCTTTCCGGTCTACTGGCTAGGGTTGGGCCTGCGATCGGCCTTCCTGCCGGATGCGCTGGCGGCCGCGGAGGTCGGCGGCTCCTGGCGCCACCTGCAGACAGCCGGTGTGCTGGCGGCGTGGTCGGTGGCCGGGCTGGTGCTGGCGCCGGGCATCCTGCGCCGGATGGCCCGCCGGGAGTCCGGCTCCGTGGTGGCCGCGCGGCGCGAGCGCGCGATGACCCGCATGTCCGTTTGACGGGAAGACCTTCTGAGGGAGCACATGGGCAGCGAGGTCACTTACAACCGGATCGCCATGTTGCGGGCCGAGCGGGGCATCACCCGCCGGCAGCTGGCGGACGCTCTCGGCGTGCACTACCAGACCGTCGGTTATCTGGAGCGCGGCGAGTTCAGCCCGAGCCTGCACCTGGCGTTGCGCATCTGTGAGTACTTCGAGGTGCCGGTCGAGGTGGTCTTCTCGCTGGAGCCGTTCCCGCGGCTCGGTGCGGAGACCCGGTCGGCGTAGATTTCGAGGGGCTCATTCCTTCGAAGAGGGGTAAATCCCGTGCGCTTCGCCCGTTTTGTTCATGCCGGTGGGGTTTCGTTCGGCGTCGTCGAGGGCGATGGCTCCTCCGGCCTGACGGTCGCCGAGATCAGCAGCCTGCCGTTCGAGAAGGTGACCTTCACCGGCCAGCGCTGGGCGCTCCCGGACGTGCGCCTGCTCGCGCCGATCTTCTCCAGCAAGGTGATCGGCATCGGCCGCAACTACGCCGACCACGCGGCCGAGATGGGCAACGAGGTGCCCAAGGAGCCGCTGATCTTCATCAAGCCGTCCACCTCGGTGATCGGGCCGAACGACGCGATCCGCATCCCCAGCGTCACCCAGCAGGTCGAGGAGGAGGCCGAGCTCGCCGTCGTGATCGGCGCCACCGGCGCCCGGCGGGTCGACCGGGCCGGCGCCGAGAAGGCGATCTTCGGTTACACCTGCGGCAACGACGTGACCGCGCGGGACCTGCAGCGCAAGGACCCGCAGTGGACCCGGGCCAAGGGCTTCGACTCGTTCTGCCCGCTCGGCCCGTGGATCGTCACCGACCTCGACGTCAGCGACCTCGAGGTGCGCTGCGAGGTCGGCCGCGACCCGAACAACATGGAGGTGCGCCAGATCGGGCGGACCAAGGACATGGTGTTCGACATCCCCAGCCTGATCTCTTACGTGTCGCACGTCATGACGCTGCTGCCGGGTGACGTGATCCTCACCGGCACCCCGGCCGGGGTCAGCAAGATCGTCCCGGGTGACACGGTGTCGGTCAGCGTGCAGGGCATCGGCGAGCTGCGCAACCCGGTCGTCTCACTCGACTGAGCGCTCGATCCCGTCGAGGAGCAGGCCCAGGCCGTACTCGAAGGCGTCCTGGGCCTCGTCCTCGAAGCCGCCCGCGTTCCACAGGGCGGTCATCGCCGGGTGGGCCTCCACGTCGAACCACTTGTCCCAGAACTCGCCGTGCGCCAGCCACCACGACTCGGTGCTCTGTCCGGTGACCCGCCGCAGCCGGGCGTCCTCGCCGGCCTCCCGGGCGAACGCGTAGACGAACGCGGTCACGGCCACCGCCGCCCGGTTGATCCGGCGGGCCGGCACACCGCGGTTCGTCATGGCCGCGATCATGAATTCGCGCTCCGCCAGCATGCCCGGGCCGAGTGGCGGCCGGACCAGCGAGATCTCGGTCAGCCAGGGATGCCGGACGTACATCTCACGGGTCCGCGCCGCGAACGCGGTGATGTCCCCGTCGCTCGGCAGGGCGCGTTCGGCGAGCGTGTCGTCGACCATCAGGTCGATCAGGTCGGCCCGCGACGGCACGTAGGTGTAGAGCGTCATCGTCGCCACCCCGAGGTCCGCCGCGACCCGGGCCATCGAGGCCGCTTCCAGCCCGTCCGCGTCGGCGATGCGGATCGCGGCGGCCACCACCTCGTCGACGCTGAGCCGGGGCGGGCGCCCGGCGGCCTTGCGCGCGGGCAGGCTGCGGCGCCAGAGCAATGGAAAGTTCGCCATGATTCCGTATACCCTACGGGAACAGTTTCCGTAGGGGGTACGAGAATGAAGATCTTGGTTACCGGCGCTACCGGGAACGTCGGCCGCGTCGTCGTCGACGAGCTGCTGGCCCGAGGCGCCACCGAGGTGCGGGCGCTCACCACCGATCCGGCGAAAGCCCAGCTCCCGCCCGAGGTCGAGGTCGCGCACGGCTTCCTCGGCCGGCTGGAGACCCTGCCCGCCGCACTGGCCGGCGTCGACCGGATGTATCTCGCGCCGCATCCGCCCACCGTGTTCGAGGTCTGCCGGCTGGCCGCCGAGGCGGGTGTCCGGCAGATCGTCGACATGGCCGGCGCGAAAGGCGGCACCTGGCAGGTCATCGAGGACGGGGTGGAGGCCTCCGGGGTGCCGTTCACGCACCTGGAGCCCGGTGAGTTCATGGCCAACGCCACGATCTGGTCGGCACAGATCGCCGCCGGCGACGTGGTGCGCGACGCGTACGGCGACGTGGTGAACGCCCCGGTCGCCCAGGAGGACATCGCCGCCGTGGCCGCCGAGGTGCTGCTCTCCGATCAGCATGCCGGCCGGTCCTACGAGCTCACCGGTCCCGAGGCGCTGAGCCGCCGGCAGATGGTCGCCGCGATCGGGCGGGCGCTGGGGCGCGAGCTGACCTACGTCGAGCTGACCGGCGACGCCGCCCGCGAGCACTTCACCGAACTCATGGGGGAGTACGGCGAGTGGTACCTCGACGGGCTCGCCCAGCTGGCCGACCATCCGCAGGCCGCGGTATCGACCGTCGCCGACCTCCTCGGCCGCCCCGCGATGACTTACGAACAGTGGGCGAGCCGTCACGCGGATCTGTTTCGGTAACCCGATTTGGCGGGCCGGGGGGCCTCGGGTAAAGTTCTCTCCGGCACGGCAAGCCGGGCCAATGGGGTATGGGGTAATTGGCAGCCCGACTGATTCTGGTTCAGTTAGTCTAGGTTCGAGTCCTGGTACCCCAGCGCTACCACTCCCGTCACGGGGGTGTGGCGCTGGATCTCTGGTTGAGTCCAGCGCGTCGCTCCACGGAGCGGCGCACACGGCAAGTCCTGGTCCCGTCGTCTAGCGGCCTAGGACGCCGCCCTCTCAAGGCGGTAGCGAGGGTTCGAATCCCTTCGGGACTACATCGGGTAACGGCCCGCACCGACAAGGTGCGGGCCGTTCCGCTTTCCGCGGGCCTTCGGCCACCGGGGGACGGCCGATTTCGGCTCCCGGGCACGCCCTGATAGAGTTCAGCCCGCCGCACGGAAGCGCGGTGAAAGTGAAGGTCCCGTCGTCTAGCGGCCTAGGACGCCGCCCTCTCAAGGCGGTAGCGAGGGTTCGAATCCCTTCGGGACTACAGCGAGGAACGGCCCGCACCGACATCGGTGCGGGCCGTTCTGCTGTGCGGAGAGCAGCGCGACGCGGTCCCGCCTGGCCGGAAATACTTCGACGATGACCGGCATCACAGTGCAGCGGATCGACTTCGGCTACTTCGTGCGCCCGGCCGCCGAGACCGGCACCGGGGCGCCGCGGGCCGAACCCGCGCTCGGCTATCTCGTCGACCATCCGGACGGGCTGCTCCTGGTCGACACCGGCATGGGCAGCCACCCGGACGTGGACGCCCACTACCAACCCCGCCGGGTCGCTCTCGGCGCGGCACTCGCGGCCGCCGGCACCACGGCCGGCGAGATCCGGTACGTGGTGAACTGCCACCTCCACTTCGACCACTGTGGCGGCAACCCGGAACTCGCCGGGCGCCCCGTCTTCACCCAGCGGACCGAGCTCACCACCGCCCGGACGGTGACCGACCACACCCTGCCCGAGCTGGTCGACTTCGCCGGCGCCGCGTATGAGGAACTCGACGGCGAGACGGAGATCCTGCCCGGCGTGCTGATCGTGCCCACTCCCGGCCACACCGCGGGACACCAGTCGGTCGTGGTGCGCACCCCCGACGGCACCGTGATCGTGGCCGGGCAGAGCCACGATCACGCGACCGCCTTAACCGGCGACGTCCTCGGCCACCGGGCCGGGATCGGTGCGACCCCGGCCTGGCTCGGCCGGCTGCTGGAGCTCGACCCGAAACGGGTCGTCTTCGCCCACGACAACGCGGTCTGGACGCCTTAGACCGTCTGCGGCACTCCGGGGGTCAACCACGTGAGCGTGTCCGGCGGGAAGGCCGCCGTCACCTCCTCGCGCCCCTCGTGGAAGTGTGACCACCCCTCGTAGTGCACCGGCACCACCCGGCGGGGCCGCACCTCGGCGATCAGCCGGGCCGCGTCCCGGCCGGTCATCGTGTACTTGAGCGGCCCGGTCAGGCCGAACTGCACCTTGCCCAGGTGCACGATGGCGGTGTCCACGGTGAGCCGCGACGCCACCTCCCGCACGCCGTCGTAGAGCACCGTGTCCCCGGTGATCCACACCACCGAGTCGGCGCCGGGCGGCCGGAGCGCGAACCCGATCGCCTCCCCGACGATCGGCCGGCTCAGCGGCGGCCCGTGCCGGGCCGGGGTGGCGGTCACCACCACGTCCCCGACCGTCGCGGTACGCCACGGGGCGAGACCGGTGGCGTTGCCGCCGAGCCGTTTCGCACCCGTGACCGTGGTCAGCACCACCGGCACCGTCGGCAGCAGGGCCCGCCCGGCGTCGTCCAGGTTGTCACCGTGCTGGTCGTGGGTGAGCAGCACGGCGTCGACGCGGCCCAACTGGTCGACGGTCAGCGCCGGCCCGGCGGTCTTGACCGAGGAGGTGCCCCAGCCGAAGTCGTAGCGCCGGCCCGGGGTGTCGAAGGTCGGGTCGGTGAGCAGGCGTACCCCGGCGATCTCGATCAGGGTGGTCGGGCCGCCGATGTGCGTGACGCGCAGGCTCATCGGGCGTGCCGCAGTGCCCACTCGAGGACCTCGTCGGCGATCTGCTCCCAGCCCTTCTGCGCGGGCAGCAGGTGGGCGTAGCCGGCGTACTCCCGGATCTCGGTGACGGTGTTGGACTTGTAGTGCTTGTGGTTGGAGCGTTGGATCTCCGGCGGCATGATGTGGTCCTCGGAGCCGGAGACGAACAGCAGCGGGGCCCGGTCGTCGTTGTGGTAGTCGACCCAGGTGTCCTGGTGGCCGGGCTGGAAGTTGGCGAGCACGCTGCCCCACAGGATCCCGCCGTTGGCCGGGATGTGGTAACGCTCGTACAGCGCCTTCGACTCCTCCGCGGTGAAGGTGTTGGTGAACGCGTAGGTCCACTGCTCCAGGGTCAGCGGCACCGCCTTGTGCCGGTTGCCCGGGCTCTTCAGCACCGGGAAGGTCGACTTCACCTGCGAGAGCGGGACCACGCGTACGCCCTCGGTGGGCGCCGAGTTCATCGCCACGCCGGCCGCGCCGTACCCGTGGTCGAGCAGGATCTGGGTGAACGCGCCGCCGGCCGAGTGACCGATGATGATCGGCGCCTCAGGCAGTGCCCGGATCTCCTCCTCCAGGTGGGCGATGATCTGCGGCACGGTGACGTTCACGATCGGGGTGGGGTCGGCGTTGAGCGCCTCCACCTCGACCTCGAAGCCGGGGTAGCCGGGCGCGATCACCCGGTGCCCCTTGGCCTCGTAGTGCGCGATCCAGTTCTCCCAGCTGCGTGGGGTGACCCAGAAACCGTGGACGAGAACGATGGGCTTCATGCGTCGTACTCCTTCAGGAAGGCCAGCAGGTCCTGGCCGAGCCGGTCCTTGTGGGTGTCGGTGATGCCGTGCGGCGCGCCCGGGTAGACCGTCAGCGCCGCGTTCTTGATCCGGGCCGCCGAGGCCTGCCCGCCCACCGCGAACGGGACCACCTGGTCGTCGTCGCCGTGGATGACGAGGGTCGGCACGTCGAAGGCGTCCAGGTCGGCCCGGAAGTCGGTGGCCGAGAAGGCGGCGACGCACTCGTACGCGTTGCGGTGCCCGGCCTGCAGACCCTGCAGCCAGAAGGCCTCCCGGATGCCGGCCGAGACGTCCGCGCCGGGCCGGTTGTTGCCGAAGAACGGCCCGTCGGCGAGATCCCGGTAGAGCTGGGAGCGATCGGCCAGCGAGCCGGCCCGGATCGCGTCGAAGACCTCGACCGGCAGCCCGCCCGGGTTGTCCGGGGTGCGCACCATCATCGGCGGCACCGCGGCGACCAGCACCACCTGGGCGATCCGGCCGGTGCCGTGCCGCCCGACGTAGCGGGCCACCTCGCCGCCACCGGTGGAGAAGCCGACCAGGGTGACCTCACGCAGGTCGAGGTGTTCGATCACCGCGGCCAGGTCGTCGGCGTACGTGTCCATCTCGTTGCCGTCCCACGTCTGGGTGGAACGACCGTGCCCGCGCCGGTCGTGCGCGATCGCGCGGTACCCGTTCGCGGCCAGGAAGAGCTGCTGCGCCTCCCAGCTGTCGGAGTTCAGCGGCCAGCCGTGGCTGAGCACGACCGGGCGGCCGGAACCCCAGTCCTTGTAGAAGATCTCCGCCCCGTCGGCGGCCGTGACGTATCCCATGGACCGATCCTCATGGGAACGCGCCCATCACCGAATCACGTGCGATGCGTAGTCGCGCGTGCACGGACTCACTCCCGCAGCGCGTCCCGCAGCTGGCGGCGCGAGGTGACGCCGAGCTTTCGGAACACCTTGCGCAGGTGATAGTCGACCGTGCTGGCGCTCAGGAACAGGTTCGCGGCGATCTCGGCGTTCGTCGCCCCGGCGCGCGCCAGGCGCGCGACGGAGGCCTCCTGAGGGGTCAGGGCCGCATCGTCAGTTTCCGGTACGCCGGAGCGAACGGTCTCGCCGAGCGCGGCGAGTTCTCGCTCGGTCCGTTCGGCGAAGGCGTTCGCCCGCACCTCGGTGAACATCTCCAGCGCTGCGGCGAGCTCGGTCCGGGCGTCTCGCCGCCGGCGCCGCCGCCGCAGCCACTCGCCGTAGAGCAGCCGGGCCCGGGCCAGATCGCCGTGTGACGGGGTGCCGGTGAACTGCTCGATCGCCGCCCGGTAGTGAACCTCGGCCTGCTCCGGCGAGGCCAGCAACGCCCGTGACCGCTCCAGCAGGGCCAGCGCCCGGGGCGTGTCGCTGGCCCGGGCGGCGAGGTCGAGGTCCGCGTACGCCAGCTTCGCGGTCTGCCGGTCGCCGGAACGCAGGGCGGCCTCGACCAGGTCGGGCAGCGCCCACGCGTACCGCAGTGGCCGGCCGAGATCGACGATGCCCAGCAGACCGTCCCGGGCGGCGGCGTAGTCGCCGACGGCGTTGTCGAGAATGGCCAGGGCGAGCCGGGTGACCGCGTGCATGCCGCCCATGTGCAGCATCTCGAAGACCTGCAGGGCATGCGGCACGGTCGGCCGGAAGTCCGCGGGTGCCCGCCAGGACACCAGCTCCGGGTGCCGCCAGATCTGCTCCTGCTCGGTGGTGATGCCGATCGCCCGGCGCACCCGCTGGCCGGCCGCGTCGTGCCGGTCGGCCTCGGTGAGGCGGCCGAGCACGGCACCGGTCATCGCGCCGATGAAGTGGACGATGTCCAGGGCATGCAGGGCGCCGGTGCGCCGGGCGGCCGCCTCGGCGCGCTCGATCAGCGACTGCTTCGTGACCTCGTCCCAGGTCATGTTGCAGAAGTTGATGCCGAGGATGAACCGGGCCAGCAGGACCTCGTCCGGCAACGCGGGGTCGGCGAGCGCGGTGATCGCCCGGCGCAGCGCCGGGACGCCACCCGCGTAGCCGTGCGTGACGAACTCCGCGTAACCGGCGAGCAGGAGGCCGTCGACGTCGGCCGGGTCGGTCCCGGCCAGCGGGCGTGCCGCGGCGGCGATGTCCAGCGGGCTGGTGCCGCCCAGGTGCTCGGCCGTGGTCGCGTGCTCGATGGCCTTGATGACGGCGAGCCGGGCCCGCTCGCGGTCGGTGCCGAACGCATCGGCGGCGGCCAGCGACATCGCGGAGGCGTCCCGCAGGCCGTGCGGCACGCCCGCGTTGACCGAGGCGGTCGCCCGGGTGAGCAGCGCCTCACCCCGGCCCGCGCCGGTCAGCAGCGACCCCTCCACGGTGTCCAGCAGCAACAGCGCCCGGGAGTGCGCGCCGGCCCCCATCGCGGCGGTGGCCGCCCGGACCTGCCGGCCGGCCCGGTCGACCGCGTCCGGGGTGAGCTCGGCGGCGCGGGCCAGAAAGGTGGCCCGGGCGGTGTGCCCACCGCGCGCGCCGGCCCGGTCGGCCCGGTTCTCCAGTTCGGCGGCGACCGACTCGTCGGGAGCCGCCGCGGCGGCGGCCAGATGCCAGGCCCGCCGGTCGGCGTCGGCCGGCTCGGTGGTCGCCTCGGCCAGGGCGGCGTGCACGGCCCGGCGGTCGGCGGGATCGGCGTCGCCGTAAACCGCGGAGCGGACCAGCGGATGCCGGAAGTCCACCGGCGGAGAACCGGCCACCAGCCGGTCCGCTTCGGCCGGTGCGGCGTCCGCAGGTTCGGCGCCCAGTCGCCGGGCTGCGGCCACCAGCTGATCGGCACGCCCGCCGGCGCCCGCCGCGGCCAGCACCAGCCAGGTGCGGGTGAGCCGGGGGTAGGCGCGGACCCGGGCCGAGTAGTGCGTCTCCAGCCGGCTGCCGATCGGCACCGGGTCGGGCAGCGGTGAGGCGCCGCGCAGCTGGTCCTCGGTGAGCTCGTGACCCAGGTCGGTCAGGGCGAGGGGATTGCCGCCGGTGGTCTCCGCGATCTGCTCGGCCAGGCTCAGATCCAGATCGGTGGCGACGATGTCGGACAGCAGCGCGACCGCGGCGTCCCGGTCCAGGCCGGCGACCGGCATCTCCGGGATGCCGGCGAGCAGGCCCGGGTCGTCGTCGGTGATCCTCAGCCCGAAGAGCATGACCACGCCCTCGGCGTGCAGCCGGCGGGCCACGAAGGCCAGCGCCCGCGCCGATTCCGGGTCCAGCCAGTGCACGTCGTCGACGACGCACAGCCGGGGTTGCGCGGCCAGCAGGGTCAGCGCGGCGAGACTCACCAGGTACAGATCGGCCGGCGGCCCCTCCGCGAGGCCGCAGGCCACCTCCAGAGCGGCGCGCTGCCCGGCCGGCAGGCGGTCCCGGCGAGGCAGCAACGGTACGAGCAGCCGGTGCAGCCCCGCGTAGGGGAAGTCGGCCTCGGACTCCACGCCCCGGACCGTCAGTGAGTGCGGGGCCTTGCTCTGCGCGTACCGAAGAAGGGCGGTCTTGCCGACGCCCGCCTCGCCGCGCAGGACCAAGGCCGCGCTCTGCCCGGCTCGCGCCCCCGCGATCAGGTCATCGAGGGCGGCGCATTCCGCGTCCCGCCCGAACAGCCGATCATTACCCCCGAAGATCCGCACGGCGGCAGCCTAGCCATTGGCGGCCGTCGTTCACCTCCCCCGATCAGGCTGCCGGGGGCGGGCGGTCAGAGGCCGGAGAGGCGCTGGCCGGCGCGGACGACGGCCATCGCGTGCCGCTCGCCGGGGCGGCGGCCGAGGCGCTCGATCGGACCGCTTATCGAGATGGAGGCGATCACGCGGCCGGTGCGGTCGCGGATCGGCGCCGAGACGCTGGCCACACCGGGCTCGCGCTCGGCGACGCTCTGCGCCCAGCCGCGGCGGCGCACCTCGGCCAGCGTGCGGCCGGTGAACTTGCAGCGGGGCAGCAGTGGCATGACCGCCTCGGGCGGCTCCCAGGCGAGCAGGATCTGCGCGGCGGAACCGGCCACCATGGGCAGCACCGAGCCGACCGGGACGGTGTCGCGCAGGCCGCTGGCGCGCTCGGCCGCGGCCACGCAGATGCGCTCGTCGGCGCGGCGCAGGTAGAGCTGAGCGCTCTCGCCGGTCGCGTCCCGCAGTGCGGACAGCAGCGGCTCGGCCGCGGTCAGCAGAACGTCCGGTGCGGCATTGGCCAACTCGCCCAATCTCGGTCCTGGACGCCATCTTCCTTGAGTGTCCCGGACCAGCATCCGATGGATCTCCAGCGCCTGTGCCAGGCGATGCGCGGTCGCCCGCGGCAGCTTGGTGCGCTCGACGAGTTCGGCCAGGCTGGCGCCGTCGACACATGCGGCGAGAATGACAACCGCCTTGTCGAGAACGCCGACACCGCTCATACTGTGTCCCACAAGCCGAAACATACATTCCAGAATTTAGGATGTCCAGATGGTGGGAGTCACTCCCCAGAGCGGGAAACCCAGGACCCTGGCCGAGAAGGTCTGGGATGACCACGTGGTGCGCACGGCCGAGGGTGAGCCCGACCTGCTCTACATCGACCTGCACCTCCTGCACGAGGTCACCAGCCCGCAGGCGTTCGACGGTCTCCGGATGGCCGGCCGCAAGGTCCGCCGGACCGACCTCACGCTCGCGACGGAGGACCACAACACCCCGACCGGGTATGCGGATCCCTCGTTCAACACCCGTCGCGGCGAGCTGCTGACGATCGCCGACACCGTCTCGCGCACGCAGATCGAGACGCTGCGGAAGAACTGCGCCGAGTTCGGCGTGGAGATCCGCCCGCTCGGCGACGTGAACCAGGGCATCGTGCACGTGATCGGCCCGCAGCTGGGCCTCACCCAGCCGGGCATGACGATCGTCTGTGGCGACTCGCACACCGCCACCCACGGCGCGTTCGGCGCGCTGGCCTTCGGCATCGGCACCAGTGAGGTCGAGCACGTGCTCGCCACCCAGACGCTGCCTCAGGCGAAGCCGAAGACGATGGCCGTCACGGTCGTCGGCGAGCTGGGCCCGGGCGTCTCGGCGAAGGACCTGATCCTCGCCCTGATCACACAGACCGGCACCGGCGGCGGCAACGGCCACATCGTGGAGTACCGCGGGGAGGCCATCCGCAAGCTCTCCATGGAGGGCCGGATGACGATCTGCAACATGTCGATCGAGTGGGGCGCCAAGGCCGGCATGATCGCGCCGGACGAGACCACCTTCGCCTACCTCAAGGGGCGCAAGCACGCGGCGCAGGGCGAGGACTGGGACGCCGCGGTGGCCTACTGGAAGACGCTCGCCACCGACGAGGGCGCGGAGTACGACACCGAGATCATCCTCGACGCCTCGGCGATCAGCCCGTTCATCACCTGGGGCACCAACCCGGGTCAGGGCGCCGCGCTCAACGACGTGGTGCCGAACCCGGAGGACTTCCTCGACGAGGTGGAGCGCAGCGCCGCCCAGCGCGCGCTGGATTACATGGACCTCACCCCCGGGACGCCGTTCCGCGAGGTCCCGGTCGACGTGGTCTTCGTCGGCTCCTGCACCAACGGCCGGCTCGAGGACCTGCGCGCCGCCGCGGACGTGATCCGTGGCCGCAAGGTCGCCGACGGGGTGCGCATGATGATCGTGCCCGGCTCCTACCTGGTGCGTGAGCAGGCCGAAGCCGAGGGGCTCGACAAGGTGTTCACCGACGCGGGCGCCGAGTGGCGGTTCGCCGGCTGCTCGATGTGCCTGGGCATGAACCCGGACACGCTCAGCCCCGGGCAGCGCGCCGCCTCCACCTCCAACCGCAACTTCGAGGGCCGGCAGGGCAAGGGCGGGCGCACCCACCTGGTCTCGCCGCAGGTCGCCGCCGCCACCGCCGTGGTCGGCAAGCTGGCCGCGCCCGCCGACCTGTAGAGGACACCGTCATGGACAAGTTCGTCACCCACAGCGGCAAGGTCATGCCGCTGCGCCGCTCCGATGTGGACACCGACCAGATCATCCCGGCGGTCTATCTGAAGCGGGTCACCCGGACCGGCTTCGAGGACGGCCTCTTCAGCGCCTGGCGCGAGGACCCGTCGTTCGTCCTGCACAACCCGGCCCACGCCGGGGCCACCATCCTGGTCGCCGGGCCGAACTTCGGCACCGGCTCGTCCCGGCAGCACGCGGTCTGGGCGCTGCGCGACTGGGGCTTCAAGGCGGTCATCGCCTCCCGGTTCGGCGACATCTTCCGCGGCAACGCGCTGAAAGAGGGTCTGCTGCCGGTTCAGCTCGACCAGAAAATCGTGGAAAGCCTCTGGGACCTCGCCGAGAGCGAGCCGGAGAAGCAGGTGACGGTCGACCTGGAGGGACGGGTGGTCCGTGTCGACGACGCGGCCTACGGCTTCCCGATCGACGATTTCAGTCGGTGGCGCCTCATGGAGGGTCTCGACGACATCGGACTGACACTGCGCCACGAGGACGCGATTACCGCGTACGAGAAGACGCGCCCGGCTTTCAAGCCGGTCGTCGTCCTTTAACGCAGCGATGAATTCGCCCCCATCGGGTCGCCGATGGGGGCGAATTTCGTTGGGACACAACGGATTTTTGCCCCGAATGTTTGTGTCTCCAGGTCACAGGGCATACCGTGCGCGCAGAATGGCCTTCGACGGGCCAGTTCTCACGTCCGGGAGGAAACCGTGAACAAGGCCGAGCTCATCGAGGCGCTCGCCGACAAGCTAGGGGACAAGAAGACGGCGACCCTGGCTTTGGACGCGCTCATCAATGAGGTGCAGAACGCCGTCGCCAAGGGCGACAAGGTGGCCATCACCGGCTTCGGTTCCTGGGAGAAGCGGACTCGCAACGCGCGTACCGCGCGGAATCCGCGTACCGGTGAGCCGGTGAAGGTGAAGAAGACCGCCATCGCCGCTTTCCGGCCGGGCAGCACATTCCGGGAACTGGTGGCCAGTGGCAAGCCCGCCAAGGCCACCGCGACCAAGACCACCGCTGCCAAGAAGACGACGGCGACCAAATCGGCGCCGGCGAAGACGACAGCCGCCAAGTCGACGGCGGCGAAGAAGACGACGGCGACCAAGTCGGCGCCGGCGAAGACCACTGCGACCAAGTCGACTGCCGCGAAGTCGACTGCTGCTAAGTCGACTGCTGCTAAGTCGACTGCTGCCAAGTCGACTGCCGCCAAGTCGACTGCCGCCAAGTCGACGGCGGCGAAGAAGACGACGGCGACCAAGGCGGCGCCGGCGAAGTCCACGGCGGTCAAGTCGACGGCTGCCAAGAAGACGGCTGCCACCAAGACCGCGGCGGCCGGCAAGACCGCGACCGCGGCGGCGAAGAAGACCACGGCCGCCAAGACGACGGCCGCGGCCAAGAAGACGACCGCCACCAAGGCCGCGCCGGCCAAGAAGACCGCGCGCAAGACGGCCACTCCGGCGGCCGCCCCGGCGCGGGCCCGGGGAGCCTCCACGGCGCGCAACGCGGGCGCCCGCAAGGCACGCTGACCGGCTCAGCCCCAGCAGTTGAGGCGTCCACCCGTACGGTGGACGCCTTTCTGTGTCCCGGCGCCCGGCGCCCGTGGCGTCCTACCGTCCGGGCATGGAACGCAGATCGTCGCCGCGCGGCCTGATCGCCCGGTCCGCCCTCGCCGCGGCCCTGTTCGCCGTCGCGGTCGTACCCGGGTGGACGCTCGGCGACCTGGCCGAGCAGAGCACCGCGATGCCGGTGCTGGACTGGCTGATCACCTGCGGCTGGTCCGGGACGGCCGTCGCCGGGTACGCCCGGTGGGGTTCGTACCGGCGGCGCGACGGCTGGCTCGGAGCGGTCCCGCTCTACGGCTGGTACCTGGCCGGTGTGCTCAGCTGGCGGCTGGCCCTGCTGCCCTACCGGGACTGGGAACCGCGGCCGGACGAGCAGTGGCAGGCCCGCTGGCTCACCGGCGACCTGCTCGGTTACTGGCGGGCCGACGCCGGGGCGCGGCCGGTCACAGCCGTGAGGCGTCCAGCAGCCGCTCGCCGGACCAGGTGAGCAACCAGCCGTCGCCCTTGCGCGTCTTGAACGGCTCGGGGTCCTCGTCGCCGTGCAGCAGCGCCAGCAGCGGCGGGATCACCTTGCCCTGACTGCACACCACCGTCCGGCCGTCCAGCCGCAACTCGGCCAGCCGGGACTGTGCCACGGTGAGCCGGCCCGGCAGATCCGCCGCTTCGGACGGTTCGGCGAAGGCGCTGTCCAGCACGATCGGCATGTCGTCGAGCGCCTTGGCGAGCGGTTCGAGCGTCTGCTTGCAGCGCAGTGGTGGCGCGGCCACCAGCCGGCGCGGCGCGAACGTCGTCAGCGCCTCGGCGATCCGGCCGGCCTGCCGCTGCCCGGTCGGATCGATCGGGCGCAGCTGGTCCCGGCCGGCCCACTTCTTGCGCTCGCCGGCGTGCGCGTGCCGGACCAGCGCCACCACCGCGGTCACCGGCGGCAGCTCGGCCACCCGGTCGAGCACCGGGCGTTCGTCCGGATAGCTCAGCCGGGCGGCGGCCTCGGCCGGCGGCAGCCAGGCGATCCGGTCGACCTCGTCGGTGTCCTGCACCGGGCCGGTGGTCCCGGCCCGCATCAGCCAGAACTGGACGGTCTTCGGCCGGCCGTCCGGCAACCGGTACGCCACCTCGGGCAGGCGCAGCTCGGGGATGCCGGCCACCCCGGTCTCCTCGGCCACCTCGCGTACGGCGGCGCCCAGCGCGGTCTCGTCCGCCTTGAACGTGCCCTTGGGCAGGCTCCAGTCGTCGTAGCGCGGGCGGTGCACCAGGCACACCTGAATGCCGTCGTCTCCGGGGCGGTAGAGCACACCGCCCGCGGCCTGAACCTGATCCGGCATCAGCTTCTCTTGCCGATGACCCGCCGCAGCAGCGCCTCCTGGAGGTGGACCTGCGGCTTGCCGGTGCTGCTGACGTTGCGGTGCCAGATGCCGTCGCCGTCCAGGTCCCAGCCCTCGGTCTGGTCGCTCATCGACAGTTCCAGGACGTTGCGCATCTCCTCGCGCGCCGAGGGCAGGGTCACCTTGACCAGCGCCTCGACCCGGCGGTCCAGGTTGCGGTGCATCAGGTCGGCGGAACCCATCCAGTACTCCGCGTCGGGGCCGGGACCGAACCGGAAGATCCGGGAGTGCTCCAGGAACCGGCCGACGATCGAGCGCACCCGGATGTTGTCCGACATGCCCTTCACGCCCGGCCGCAGCGCGCACATGCCGCGGATCACCAGGTCGACCTTCACCCCGTCCTGCGAGGCCTTGTAGAGCGCGTCGATGGTCTGCTCGTCGACCAGCGAGTTCACCTTGAACTGCACCAGCGCCTCACCGCCCTCCCGGGCGATGCGGGCCTGTTCCTCGATGCGTTCGACCAGACCCTTGCGTACGCCGTGCGGCGCCACCAGCAGCCGCCGGTAGGTCGTCTGGCGGCTGTAGCCGGTGAGGACGTTGAACAGGTCGGTGACGTCGGCGCCCACCTCGGGATCGGCGGTGAGCATGCCGAAGTCCTCGTAGA
Source organism: Actinoplanes sp. NPDC024001 (assembly GCF_040638955.1). Taxonomy (NCBI): domain Bacteria; kingdom Bacillati; phylum Actinomycetota; class Actinomycetes; order Micromonosporales; family Micromonosporaceae; genus Actinoplanes; species Actinoplanes sp. NPDC024001. Next base: position 2,368 of record NZ_JBEZZB010000043.1, on the reverse strand, counting down.
GCCGGGCCGTCTTCGGGTGGTAGTTGCCGGTGCCGATGTGGCAGTAGCGCCGGATCTGGTTGCCCTCCTGGCGCACCACCAGCGACGTCTTGCAGTGCGTCTTGAGACCGACCAGGCCGTAGACGACGTGGCAGCCGGCCCGCTCCAGGGTGCGCGCCCAGGCGATGTTCGCCACCTCGTCGAAGCGGGCCTTCACCTCGACCAGCACGACCACCTGCTTGCCCGCGGCGGCCGCGTCGACCAGCGCGTCCACGATCGGCGAGTCGCCGGACGTCCGGTACAGCGTCTGCTTGATCGCCAGCACGTTGGGGTCGGCCGCGGCCTGCTCGATGAAGCGCTGCACGCTCGTCGAGAACGAGTGGTACGGGTGGTGCACCAGGATGTCCGACTCGCGCAGCCGGTTGAAGACGCTGCGCGGCACCTCGCCGTCGGCCAGGTGCGGGTGGGTCGCCGGGACGAACGGGCGGTCCTTGAGGTCGTCGCGGTCGCAGTCGCCGAACACCTGCCACAGCGACGACAGGTCGAGCAGGCCCGGCACCCGCAGCACGTCGTGGCTGTCCATGTCGAGCTCGCGGACCAGCAGGTCGAGCACGTGGTCGCTGATCGAGGCGGCCACCTCCAGCCGCACCGGCGGGCCGAAGCGGCGCTGCGCCAGCTCCCGCTCCAGGGCCTGCAGCAGGTCCTCGTCGCGGTCCTCGTCGACCTCCAGCTCGGCGTTGCGGGTCACCCGGAACAGGTGCCACTCCAGGATCTGCATCCCGGGGAAGAGCTGGTCCAGGTGGTTCGCGATGAGTTCCTCGACCGGCAGGAACCGCACGCCACGGCTGTCGTTCTGCACGGTCACGAACCGGGGCACGTTGTTCGGCACCTTCACCCGGGCGAACAGCTCGGGGTTGTCGCCGTCCGGGTAGCGCAGTGCCACCGCCAGGTTCAGTGAACGACTCGAGATGTACGGGAACGGGTGCGCCGGGTCGACCGCGAGCGGCGTCAGCACCGGGAAGACCTTCTCCCGGAAGTACGTCCGCAGCCGCCCCTGCTCCGGCGCGTCCAGCTCCTTCCAGCTGACCAGCTCGATGCTCTCGGCGGCGAGTTTCGGCCGGACCTCCTCGGTGAAGCAGGCCGCGTGCCGGGTGATCAGGTCGGCCGTCCGCTCGGTGATCATCTCGAGCTGGTGGCGCAGCGGGGACCGGTCGCCGCCGCGCACCGGCAGGCCGGCGCTCAGCCGCCGCTTCAGGCCGGCCACCCGGACCATGTAGAACTCGTCGAGGTTGCTGGCGAAGATGGCGAGGAATTTCGCCCGCTCCAGCAGCGGGGTCCCCGGATCCTCGGCCAGGGCCAGCACCCGGGCGTTGAAGTCGAGCCAGGAGAGCTCCCGGTTGAAGAACCGGCCCTCGGGCAGCTCGTAGGTCTGCTCGTCCTCCACCATCGCCACGACCTCCGTTGTCGGATCGGCGGTCACGACCGCCGGGTCTGCGGGCGCGGCCGATCCCGGTTCTGCGGGCGCGGCCGACTCCGGCTTTCCGGGCGTGGCCGACTCCGGCTTTCCGGGCGGGGCCGGATCCGGATCTCCGGGCGCGGCCGACTCCGGTTCTCCGGGCGCGGCCGGTTCCGGTTCTGCGGGCTCCGGCCGGGGGAGGAAGCGGCCGTTGGGGCCACGCCTACGGGTCTCGGGGGTCCGGGGCGGGTTCGGCATGGCTCCATCATTGCCGTTCCCGGCAGAACGTGAAACGAACTACCGGATGATCAATTCAGACGACTCCGGGAATTACCACTCGGCGGACCGCGCCGCCCTCGCCGGGCTCCACCGTGACGCGCTGGCCGAGGCGCAGCAGCCGCAGGCCGGAGCGGTCGAACGCATCCGCTCCGAAGACCAGTTCAGAGCCGTCGTCGAGCAGCAGTGAACCGCTGCGGGTGGCCGGGTCGAAGGTGGCGATGGTGCCCTGCATAACCGGCACGGTACCCGCCTCAGGCGGCCGGCGCGCACTCCGCGGTGAGTCCGAGATCACGTAGCAGTTCGCAGGTGCGCCGCCCGGCGCCGAGCGTCAGCACGGTGTCCAGGTCGGCGGCGGTGTCCACGTCCTGCCGCAGACCCGGCCAGTCACCGGCGAGCGGGGCCGCACCGGAGGCCGCGTGCGCGGCCGCGGAGTGCCCGCCGAACCGCGGATCCAGGCGTGCTCCCGGTGGCACGGCGAGCAGGACGGTGCCGATGCCGGCCGCGTCCGGCACGAAGCTGCGCCCACGGGCCTGCCCGAGCGCCTCGCCCAGCTGCTCCGGGCGCAGCGCCGGAAGGTCGCCGGCGAGCACGGCCCGCCACCCGGACAGGCCCGCCACGTCGTCGGCGCCGAAACGCATCGCGGCGTTCAGCCCG